>UROX01000018.1 GCA_900549685.1 uncultured Alistipes sp. | reverse complement strand
AACGGAATGACAAAGTTATTCGATTGTTTTTTAAATAACAATCTTTTGGAGGGGAAACTTGCCCGATTTTTCGGTTTTCGGGAAAAAACGTACTTTCGTTTCCGCATCGGAAAACACAGAAACATGGAATCGAAAACGACCCTCCGGACCCTCGTGCGAAGTGCTTCGGCCCGGAAAGAGAGCGAATCGCTGACGGAAATTTCGGAACGGATCATGCTGGCCGTCGAGCGGATGGACGAGTTCGTGCGCGCACGCGACGTGGCGCTTTACTGGTCGCTGCCCGACGAGGTACGGACGCATGCCTTCGCCGAACGCTGGAGCGAAAGCAAACGGATATGGCTGCCCGTGATGCGGGGCGAGCACCTCTCGCTGCGGCGCTTCACGGGCCGCGAGGCGCTGGACACCGCCCGTTTCGGCATACAGGAGCCTTCGTCGCGGCAGGAGATCGCTCCTGCCGCAGTCGATCTGATCGTCGTGCCGGGCATGGGATTCGACGCGCACGGCAACCGTCTGGGCCGCGGCAAAGGCTTCTACGACCGGCTGCTCGCGACCGAAGGGCCGCTGAAAGTGGGCGTCTGTTTCGATTTCCAGCTCTTCGACCGTATCCCCGTCGAGCCCCACGACCGGCCGGTGGACCGCGTCGTCTGCGGATCGGCGGACGGGATCGCCGTCTTCGGCAGAGAGCACAAGGCCTGACACGACTGCGGCCATCTCCGCAAAATACCGCATCCGCAACGAAAACAGCCGGCTGGCCCGGTCCGACAAGTTTCGGCGCGACGAGGCCACGTTCGCCGAAAAACGTTATCTTTGCCGTGCGACGCCGACGGCTCTTCCCGGAAAGCCGGAACCTCCGGCGGCATCCGTTAAAACATCGAATCCTATGGACACGAAAACCTACCTGCGCCGTTCGGTGAAATACCTGGTCTGGCTGATCTTTCTTTTCGCACTGCTCTTCGCGCTCATGCTCGCGACGAACACCTCGCGCGTGGAGGCGGACCGCATGTTCGACGAGCTGTTCGGCTCGGTGCGCGGCGCCGTCATGGGAGCGGTCATCGTCGTACTGGCCGCCCTGTATCCGAAATTCGGGTTCACCCGACGCTACGTGCAGGGCGATCTGGTAAAAGACCGCGAGCGGATTCTCCATGTTTTCGCCTCGGGCGGCTATTCGCTCGTCTCGGAAGAGGAAGGAACGCTCGTGTTCAGATTCTCCTCTCCGGTACGGAGGCTACTGGCGCAGGGAGAAGACAAAATCGTCGTGAGCGAGGAGGACGGACGGATCGTACTGGACGGCATCCGCAAGGAAGCGGTAAAGGCGGAATTCCGCCTCAAGTCGTTTCTGGGACGATAGGACAGAAAGACGGCCCGCGACATACGCAGAAGCCCGTCCGCCGCGTTATCCGTTCCGACATACGAAAAAAACGATGAAAGGCATATCGAAAAAACCCGGATATTTTCTCACGGCAGTTCTGGCGGCCGCGTTCGGCATGTTGTGCTCGTCGGCAGCCCGCAACGACTTTCCGCTGGGACGCGATCTGCGGATACTGTTCAACATGTTCCGCGACGTGAGCCTCTGCTATGTCGATTCGGTCGATACGGAAAAACTGCTGCTCGCAGCCGCCGACGGGATGTGCGGACAGCTCGATCCCTACACGGAGCTGATTCCCGAGAAGGAGATGGCCGACTTCGAAATCCAGACCACCGGAAAATACGGAGGCATCGGAGCGCTGATCCGCATGCGCGGCGATTATGCCGCCATCGCAAGGCCCTACGAAGGCTTCGCCGCCGACAGGGCCGGACTGGTTCCCGGCGACAGGCTGCTGGCCGTGGACGGACAGGACCTCCGGGGCATGGACGTGAGCGAAGTCAGCGAACGGCTCAAGGGAGCGCCCGGCACTTCGTTCCGGCTCCGGGTCGAGAAACTGCTGACCGGCGAACAGGAAGAATTTTCGATCGAAAGAGAGCGTGTGGAGATTTCCGGCATCCCCTACTACGGCATCGTGGCCGACGGCATCGGCTATATCGTTCACGACGACTTCTCGGAGGGGTGCAGCGACGATTTGCGCAAGGCCTTCGCCGAACTGAAGAAACAAGGGATCGGCTCGTTGATTCTGGACCTCCGGGGCAATGGAGGCGGCATTCTGCAGGAGGCCGTGAACATCGTCTCGCTGTTCGTCCCCAAGGGGACGGAAGTCGTGGCGATGCGCGGACGGGCACCGCAGACCGACGCGGTGTTCCGGACCCGGAACACGCCGCTCGACACCGATATCCCGATTGCGGTACTCGTGGACGGAGCCTCGGCATCGGCCGCAGAAATCGTCGCAGGAGCCTTGCAGGATCTCGACCGGGCCGTACTGATCGGGCAACGGACCTTCGGCAAGGGACTGGTGCAATCGACCCGGCCGCTGGGCTACAACGCCTGCCTGAAAATCACCACGGCCAAATACTACATTCCCAGCGGACGCTGCATCCAGGCCATCGACTACGCCCGCCGCGACGAAAACGGGGAGGCTGGGACGATACCCGATTCGCTGGTACGCGAATACACCACGGCAGCGGGGCGGAAAGTATACGACGGAGGCGGTGTGATGCCCGACATACGGATCGAAAACGCCGCTGTGAGTCCGCTCGCGGCCGAACTTTACACCGGAGGACATATCGAGGATTTCGCCGACGATTTTTTCCGACGGCACCGGGAAGGGATCGACACCGACGGTTTCTCGCTCTCCGACGAGGAATACGACCGTTTTGTACGGTTTATGCAGGACCGCAACGCGGACGACAGCGCATCGGAAACCCGTGCCGCGCTCGAAACGCTGCGGGAAAAGGCCGGAGAGGAAGATTGTCTGGACCGTATCGCACCCCAGATAGAAGCCCTCGACAAGGCGTTGCAGGAGAGCCGGACGACCGACCTGCGACGTGCCGAAAAGGACATCCGCACGATACTCGAGGACGAAATCGTACTGCGCTACGGCTATTACGCAGGCATGCTGCGTCACGCCTCGCTGCGGGACGAAGAAGTGACCGCTGCGGCAACATTGCTGCGCGACAGGGACCGCTATCGCGACATCGTGACCCGGCAGGACACGCCGAGAAAATAACCGCACGAGAAAAAACGGTTCCGCAAACGACGAATGGGTATGAAGTTTTCGCATAATTTCTCTTTTTCTTTCCGTCACCGGGTGGCGATCATCATTTTGGGGATGATTATCGGCATCTCGTCGCTGCTGTTCACCGACAGCATGGCCCGGAAACTCCGGGAGAAGGAGCAGAACGAAGTGGCCATCTGGGCGGCCGCGATACGCGAGAACAACATGAGTCCCAACAATACGCTGCTGCGGGCGATCATCAACGCCCGCAACAACATTCCGTTCATCGTCACCGACGGATCGCTCAAGGTGCTGCACTCCCACCTGATTCCGGAACACGTGCTCAACCACCCGAACCTGCTGCGCGAAAAACTGACCCAGATGTCGAAAGCCAATCTCTACATGGAGGTACGGACATGGGCCAACGACACGTATTACATCTTCTACGGCGAGTCCGGCCTGCTCAAGACGCTGGTCTACTTTCCCTACATCCAGCTGCTCGTCATCATCGTGTTCATCGCTTTCGGCTACATCACGTTCCGCTCCTCGAAACAGGACGAACAGAACCGCGTATGGATCGGACTGGCCAAGGAAACGGCCCATCAGCTGGGCACCCCCACCTCCTCGCTGCTGGGCTGGATCGAATTCCTGCGGACGCAGCCCGTCGATCAGACCGCCGTGGAGGAGATGAACAAAGACATCGTGCGGCTGACCAAAGTCGTCGATCGTTTCTCGAAAATCGGAGCGGCCACTCCGCTTTCCGAAGGCGTCATCAACGAAATCGTGGGCGACAGCGTGATGTATTTCCGCACCCGCGTTCCGCGGAACGTGACGCTGACGTACAACGGACTGGCGATGGCCCGGCAAAAAGCGATGATAAACGAAGCGCTGTTCGAATGGGTGATCGAGAATCTGCTCAAAAACGCGATGGACGCCGTGTCGGGGAAAGGCTCCATCGACGTCAAACTGTCCGACGACGCGGGCTATATATACATCGACGTCAGCGACACGGGCAAAGGGATAGCCAAAGGAAACTTCAAACGCATTTTCGAGCCGGGCTTCACGACCAAAACGCGGGGCTGGGGGCTGGGACTCTCGCTCAGCAAACGAATCATAGAGGACTATCACGGCGGGAAAATATTCGTCCTCGACTCCGAAATCGACAAAGGGACGACGATAAGAATCGTCCTAAAAAAAATCTATTCCTGACACGATGGCACGCCCGAGCATAACCGACTGCGACTGTTTCCTCCCGGAAATCGTTTCGTCCGTCTCCGGACGTCCCCTTTCCGCGACGGACATCTTCGGTCCCTCCGCAAGCCTGACGGAACGTCCCGCCACCGCTCCCGTCTATCTGCCGGCGGAAGGCGTGAGTCCATGGCAGACCCCGGCCTTCGAAGGCACGGTACTGGGCATATGCCTGCTCTCCGCCTACCTGGCATACCGTTACGGCAGCAGCCTCGTACAAGTATTCAGGGTGTCTTCCGGACAACTTTCCGTCGAAAAGGCGTACTCCGAACAGACACTGTTTTTCAAACAGTTCCTTTCCCTTTCGGCCCTGTGGGCCGTATTGCTCGGCAGCGGTCTGCTGATCCGGATGAGCGAGACTTTTCTGCCCGAAGGAACCGTCGAATGGAAAGATTTTTCTCCGCTTCTCGTCAATCTGGCGGTCGTCGCAGTGCCGCTCGTCGGAGGAGCCGTCGGGCTCTACCGGCGACTGGTCACCCGCACGACAGCGATACTGGTCCGGGAAAACGATTTCTTCAACGAATACCGGTTCGGCAGCCGGATCTTTCTGGCCTTCGGTTGCTGCCTGCTGACCCCCCCGTTCCTCGTCATGGCCCTATCCGGAGCAGCCTGGGCCGACACGCTTTGCTACGGTATCGCGGTGCTCGTCGCGATACTCGCTGCGGTCTATCTCGCAAAAAGTTATCGTTTCTTTATCGGACGAAATGTTTCGATTCTGCGATGGATTTTGTACCTTTGTGCCGTCGAAATTCTCCCGATCAGTTTTTTCGTACTCGTCCTAACGAGAAATTCGTAATTCCGGTCCCGGTCGTCGCCGGAAACCGGGAAAGAACGGCAGGAAAAAATTCGGCCCGAAAGACGGAATGAACATAATTTAAGGAATACTGCATTGAAGATCAAGAACATTTTAGTATCGCAACCGGCGCCGGCCGTCGTCGAAAAATCGCCCTACCATGAAATTGTCCTCAAGCATCGTGTCGATGTAAGTTTTCATCCGTTCATCAAGCTGGAAGGCGTGTCGCTGAAAGAGTTCCGCAGCCAGCGGGTCGAGGTGCTCGCCCACACCGCCGTGATTTTCACCAGCCGGGCGACGATTGACAATTTCTTCCGGATCTGCGAGGAAGCGCGTATCTCGATCCCCGAAAACATGAAATACTTCTGCAATACCGAGGCCGTGGCCCTGTATCTGCAAAAATATATCGTTTACCGCAAACGGAAAATATTCTTCGCCAACGGCACTTTCTCGTCCTTCATCGAGCTGATCGCCAAACACAAGGACGAGAAATTCCTGCTGACGTTATCCGAACCCCACAAGCCCGAAATGCCGCTGGCGATGGAAAAACTGCGACTGCAATTCTCCAAGGCGATTCTGGCCCGTACGGTCAGCGCCGACCTGAGCGGAGTAGACATCTCGGGTTACGACATGCTGGTCTTTTACAGCCCGTCGGAAATCGCCGCCCTCGTAGGCCGGTTCCCCGAAATCGGCGACATGCCGAAAATAGCGACCTTCGGTCACGGCACGACGAAAGCGGCCATCGCCGAAGGGCTGTCCGTCAGCGTTATGGCACCCATGCCCGAAGCCCCCTCGATGACCAAAGCCATCGACCTGTACCTCGGCAAAGTCAATGCGGGCGAGGAAGTACCGCCGGTCCAGCTCGCCGAAGAGTCTCCCGACCTGGCGTTTCTCCAGTCCCAGAGCCTGAAAGGCCGTCGGGGACGCACATCGGCCAAAAGCACCGCGACCGCAGCCAAAACGTCCCCGGCCCGGAAAGCCCCTGCCAAAAGCGCATCGACTGCCGAAAAATAGAAACCGCCGAACCGATGGAAGCGAAAACGGACCGCCGGCTGCCGGCCGAAGAACGGATCAAATCGAAAAAATCGATCGCCCGGCTTTTCGAACGGGGACGCAGCGGACTGGTTTATCCGGTGCGCTATGTCTTTCTCTCGGAGGATACCGTGGCCGAAAACCGGACGGACGGAACGGGACAACTGCTCGTCTCGGTATCTAAACGCAACCACAAGCGGGCCGTAGCCCGCAACCGGCTCAAACGACGGCTCCGCGAGGCCTATCGCAACAATAAAAACCTGCTGTGCGGGACGGACGGGAAAACATTCATGCTCGGGCTGCTGTACGTTTCGAACGAGACGGCCGATTACGCCCGCATCGAGACAGCCGTGACGAAAATCATGCAGACGCTGTCCAAATCTCTCTGATTCAGCCTTCTCCGACCATTCCCGTAACGGAGGTTTCCATCGCCAGAAAACAGTCCGAAATCCGGAATCCGTGAACGACACCCTCCATAAAACGATCCGAAAGATCGGCCGTCTGCCGATCCTGCTGCCGTTGTCGCTCATCTGGATATACAGGAACTGTATCTCTCCCTTCACGCCCTCCTCGTGCCGTTACACGCCGACCTGCTCGGCCTACTGCGCACAGGCGCTACGCAAACACGGCTTATTGAAGGGCGGCTATCTGGGCATCAGACGCATTCTTCGCTGCCATCCGTGGGGCGGCAGCGGATACGATCCCGTTCCGTAAGAAAGAAACGGCGGCAGCGCGACGCCGCCGAAAAAACAGACGGAGCCGCGGGCTACCAGACCGTCTGCGGCAAACGCATCACTCGGTTCTCAGATCGACGTAATAGTCCACGTTTTCGACCGTCAGGATATCCATCGACATATAGTTGTCGCGGCTGGGCGGGTCGGTCTTGAATACGAACCGGTTGCAGAGCGCCTTCACACCGCGATACGCCTGCGTGCCACATTTCTGAGCGATGATAAAATCGATGTACCCCTCCTTCATGCTCCGGACGTTTTTTTCGAGCGGATCGAAACCGAGCAGCGTCAGGCCTTCCATCTTCCGCTCGCGAAGGTACTCGGCGACGATATAGGCCCTCGAATTGAAAATAACGATCTGCCGGAGCGAAGGATGAGCGGCGAAGAAACGGTCCAGCGTCTTCGTATTCTCCTCGCAGGCATAGGGATAGAGATAATCGACCTCCAGACGGCAACCGGGCCGGTGCTCGCGCAGATATTGCAGGAAACCTTCCTGCCGGACGGATGCCGTGTTGCTGACGGCGTCTCCGCTCCGATAGAACCGGAAGCAGGCCACCTCCCCGGCCTGCCGGTCGCGGAGCAACAGACTGGCCGCGAGGTATCCGCTCTGAGCGACCGGCATGCCGTAATAGGCGAGATAGGACGTATCGGGCAGACGCGACTCGATGAAGACGAACGGAATGTTCCGCGCGGCCAACTCCCGGGTGAACTCCGTCGCCTGTTCCCGGAACATCGGAACGATGAGCACCGCATCGGGCGGATTGTCGAGCGTGTCGGCGCAGGTCTTGCGGAACGACTCCACCTCGAACTGGTCATAACGAACCTCCTCGACCTCGACATTGAAATCGCGGCACTCCCCGTAGGCCCGCGAGACGCCTTTGTGAGCGATCTCCCAGAACCCTCCCGGCTCGAAATCGGGCAGGAGGCAAACGATGCGATAGCGTCTGCGCGAAGCGAGCAGCGAAGCGTACACGTTCGGTTTGTATCCCATCTTTTCGATGACGGACAACACTTTGCGCAGACTCTCTTCGGAAACCTCGCCCCGGTTATGGATCACACGGTCCACCGTTCCTTTGGATACGCCGGCCAAGGAGGCTACATCTTTGATCGTTACTTTCCTTCCGCTTTCTTTCATGGATCGTTCGGGTATTTAGAAAATCGCAAGCAGTCTTTCGGCCGCGACGGATTCCGGAACAGACCGGATTTCCTTTCAAAAATACGAAATATTTTCCCGATTCATGAATTTTCCCGTCGTGCACGTGCACGACATACGGATATTTTATCTACTTTTGACCTCGTAAACTGAAAACGGCTCCGGCGCGGAGCGTCATCAATCGGAAAAACATGGACTCATTCACCGGCGAAAATTTCATGCTGACCAACGATACGGCCGTCGAGCTGTACCATCGGCACGCGGCGGCGATGCCCGTGATCGACTACCATTGCCACCTCGATCCGAAAACGATCGCCGAGAACCGCCGTTTTACAGGCATTACCGAGGCCTGGCTCGGCGGCGACCACTACAAATGGAGAGCCATGCGGGCCAACGGCATCGACGAAGCGTACATCACCGGCGATAAAAACGATTACGAAAAATTCGCGAAGTGGGCCGAGACGGTCCCCTACACGATGCGCAACCCGCTGTATCATTGGACCCATCTGGAACTTTCGAGGCTTTTCGGCATCGACCGGCTCCTCTCGCCCTCCACGGCCCGGGCGATCTACGACCGCTGCAACGAACTGCTCGCGACGGATGCTTTCCGCCCCCGGGAACTGATGGAACGCTGCAACGTCCGCGTCGTGTGTACGACCGACGACCCGGCCGATTCGCTCGAATACCACAGAACGATCGCCGAAAGCGGCTTCTCCGTCCGCGTACTGCCCGCGTGGAGACCCGACCGGGCACTGGCAGCCGAAGTGCCGTCGAACTATAACCGCTATATCGACACGCTGGGCGAAGCCGCGGGAACCGACATCGCTACCTACTCGGACCTGCTCGAAGCGTTGCGCAGACGACACGACTTTTTCGACCGTTGCGGCTGCCGTCTTTCCGATCACGGACTGGACACGTTCCCCGCCGAGGAATACACCGAGTCCGCCATGCGGGCCTCTTTCGCAAAAATCCGCAGCGGACGGACGCTATCCGCCGACGAACTGCTCGTATTCCGCAGCGGCCTGCTGACCGAACTCGCCGCGATGGACGGAGAAAAGGGATGGACCCAACAGTTCCACATCGGTCCGATCCGCAATCCCAACAGCGTGATGTTCCGCAAATTGGGTCCGGACACCGGATTCGACGCCATCGGCGACAAGGCGTGTGCCGAAGCGGGTCACCGCTTTCTGGACCGGCTCCGCAGCCGGAACGCACTCGGCAAGACGATCCTCTACAACCTCAACCCCAAGGACAGCGAAGTGCTGGCTGCCATGGCCTACTCGTTCAACGACGGCTCGACGCCCGGCATGATGCAGCTCGGAGCGGCATGGTGGTTTCTGGACCAGGAAAACGGCATCCGCCGACAGATCGACACGCTCTCTTCGTTCGGACTGTTGAGCCGTTTCGTGGGCATGCTGACCGACTCGCGCAGCTTCCTGTCCTATCCGAGGCACGAATATTTCCGCCGCATTCTTTGCGACATGCTCGGCGCCGACATCGAAAGCGGACGACTGCCGAGAAGCGAGAAGGCCTTCATCGGACAGATCGTCGAAGACATTTGTTACCGCAACGCCGAGCGCTACTTCGGTTTCGGAGCGAACGGCGAACCGGAATCCGACCGACGGACTCCGGCCCAAAACATACGAACAGAATGATGAACAAAGTCGTAACATTCGGAGAAGTGATGCTGCGTCTGGCGACGCCTTCCTATCTGAGATTCAGTCAGGCCGGAGAATTCACGGCCACTTTCGGCGGCGGAGAGGCCAACGTGGCCGTATCGCTGGCGGGCTACGGCATTCCGACGGAATTCGTGACCCGTATGCCGGACAACGACATCGCCCGCTGCTGTCTGGGCGAGCTGCGCAAATACGGCGTGGGCACGTCGCATATCGTATACGGAGGCGACCGCCTCGGCATCTATTTCCTGGAGACGGGAGCCGTGGCCCGTCCGAGCAAAGTGGTGTACGACAGGGCGCACTCGGCCGTGTCGGAAATCCGCCCGGGCATGATCGACTGGGAGAAAGCGTTCGAGGGCGCTTCGTGGTTCCACTGGACGGGCATCACGCCCGCCATCAGCCAGGGAGCCGCGGACACGTGCCTCGAAGCGATCCGCACGGCCAACCGCATGGGAATTCCCGTATCGGTGGACCTCAACTACCGCAAGAACCTGTGGAAATACGGCAAAACCGCCGCCGAGGTGATGCCCGCCCTCGTCGAAGGCTGCGACCTGATTCTGGGCAACGAGGAAGACGCCGAAAAGGTATTCGGCATCAAGCCCGAAGGATTCGACGCCGCCGCTACCGGCGGCCGGGTCGAGGCGGCCCGGTTCGAATCGGTATGCCGTCAGCTCATGGAACGTTTCCCGCGTGCCCGCAAGGCGGTCGTAACGCTGCGGGGATCGATCAACGCCAACCACAACACATGGAGCGGCGTGCTGTGGAACGGGCAGGAACTGATCGAAGCCCCGACCTACGACATCACGCACATCGTCGATCGCGTGGGGGGAGGCGACTCGTTCATGGGCGGACTGATCTACGGTCTGCTCACCTACCGGGACGACCGCAAGGCACTCGGCTTCGCCGTGGCGGCCTCGGCGCTCAAGCACACGATATACGGCGACTTCAATCTGGTGACCGTCGCCGAGGTCGAGAACCTGATGAAAGGCGACGCTTCGGGGCGGGTCGTGCGTTGATTGCCTGCAAGGACTTTCCGTTGCGGCCTCCTCCGGCGACGCATTCCGTCCGCCTCGAATAAACAGGAAAACGCTGCGAACGACAGAATGAAAAAACACGAAAACATGGCTACATTCTCGAAAATGGATACGCTCCGGACGATGATCGAAACGGGTATCGTACCGGTATTTTACCACAAGGACGCACCGACGGCCTGCCGTGTCGTAAAGGCCTGCTACGAAGGCGGGATACGGGCATTCGAATTCACGAACCGGGGCGATTTCGCCCACGAGGTGTTCGCCGAGGTGTCGAAATTCGTCGCCCGCGAATGTCCCGGCATGATTCTCGGCGCCGGATCGATCGTGGACGCTCCAACGGCTGCGCTCTACATGCAGCTGGGGGCCAACTTCATCGTCGGTCCCTCGTTCAACCCCGAAGTGGCGCGGGCGTGCAACCGCCGTCTGGTTCCCTATACGCCGGGCTGCGGCTCGGTCTCCGAAATCGGTTTCGCACAGGAAGCCGGCTGCGACCTGTGCAAAATCTTTCCGGCCGGATCGGTGGGCGGTCCCTCGTTCGTCAAGAACGTCAAGGCGCCGATGCCGTGGACGCTGCTGATGGCCACCGGAGCCGTCGAACCGACGAAAGAAAATCTGTCGGGCTGGTTCGGAGCCGGCGTAGCCTGCGTGGGCATGGGGTCGAAACTCTTCCCCTCGGCCGCCATCACCGCCGGCGACTGGCCGGCGATCACCGAAAAATGCCGCGAAGCGCTCGCCATCGCCGCCGAATGCCGCCGATAAACGTATCGAACAACCCAAACTACTGACGAATGGACAAAGCAAATGAAAAAATGACCCGCTACCGGTGGCTGATCTGCTCGATGCTGTTTTTTGCCACGACGGTCAATTATCTCGACCGGCAGGTACTGTCGCTGCTTCAGCCGATGCTGGAAGAGGAATTCCACTGGACCGACAACGACTACGGAACGATCACGGCGATTTTCTCGCTGTTCTATGCCGTTTCGATGCTGTTCGCAGGACGTTTCGTCGATCGGATCGGCACGAAAAAAGGCTATGCGTGGTCGATCGCCGTATGGTCTCTGGGAGCCGGACTGCATGCCGTGTGCGGCGTCGTGACCGAACGGTGGACGGGACTGGAAAACGCCGAAGCACTCCGGCTGGCCCAGGGGGCGGACATCGTTTCGCAGATCGCGGTGGTCAGCGTGACAGCCTTTATCGTCTGCCGCTGCGTGCTGGCGCTCGGCGAAGCGGGCAACTTCCCTGCGGCGATCAAGGCGACGGCCGAATATTTTCCGAAAAAAGACAGGGCTTTCGCCACGGGCATCTTCAATTCGGGCGCGAACGTGGGCGCCATCGTGGCCCCGCTGACCGTCCCGGTCATGGCCGAGCTGTGGGGCTGGGAGGCGGCTTTCGTCATCGTGGGTCTCATCGGTTTCGTCTGGCTGGGACTGTGGATATTCGTCTACAAGAAACCGGAAGAAAACACGCGGATGAACGAAGCCGAGCGAGCCTATATCGAACAGGACGCGGTCTCCGAAGCTACGCAGACCCGAACTCCCGCCTCGACGAACGAACCCGGAAAAATATCGTTCCTGCAATGCCTCCGCTACCGGCAGACGTGGGCTTTCGCCTTCGGCAAGTTCATGACCGACGGCGTGTGGTGGTTCTTCCTGTTCTGGACGCCGGCCTACTTGAAAGCCCAGTATGATATGGTAGGCACGCAGATCGCCCTGCCGATTGCCGTACTCTACACGATCACCGTCGCGGGATCGGTCTTCGGCGGCAAATTCCCGACCTATTTCATCGACCGGGGCATGAACCCCTATGCGGGACGCATGCGGGCGATGCTCATCATCGCACTGTTCCCGTTGGTCGTCCTGCTGGCCCAGCCGATGGGATATATGGGCTGTTGGGTGCCCATTCTGCTGATTTCGGTCGGCGCATCGGCCCATCAGGCATGGTCGGCCAACATCTTCTCGACCGTGGGCGACATGTTCCCCAAACGGGCCATCGCGACGATCACCGGCATCGGCGGCATGGCCGGCGGACTCGGTTCGGTATTCATCCAGAAAGGAGCAGGGGCGCTGTTCACGTACAGCGATGAGACGAACCTCGCGTTCATGGGCTTCGAGGGCAAGCCGGCCGGATATGCGATTGCATTCATTTTCTGCGCCGTAGCTTATATCGTCGCATGGTGCGTGATGAAAACGCTGGTTCCGAAGTACAAGCCCATTTCCGATCTGTAAACCGGCAAGGGAATCTTCGGGCGACCGTTATGACCGGGATTTTACCGATAATCGGGACTAAAATTTTGGAATAATCGAAAAGTGTATTAAATTTGCACGCTGTCCGAGAACAACGGACAGTACATGGTGGATGTAGCTCAGTTGGTTAGAGCGTCGGATTGTGGTTCCGAAAGTCGTGGGTTCGAGCCCCATCTTCCACCCGAAGGCCTTCGCAAGAAGGCCTTTTTTCGTTGTATACAACCCGACTGCGGCGGCGTGCACCGACCGCTTGCCGAAATCCGGTCTGCGGGACCGTAGCGGTCGCAACCGGGAATCATCGCCCCGAGACACAGGGTTGCCGAAGATACAATCCGCTCTATAAGAACGAAATGCGCCCCGCATCTTCCCGTGCCGATGAAAAGCCTCGGCAACGATCTCCCGTATGGCTCTTCCGGACCTCCGGCAGGAGGCCGGACGAATCCGGCTCGAAATGCGGTCGAAAGCCGGGAGCAACAGTGTCGGCACGGATACAGACGACTTCCCGGTACACGATTCATCTCCTGCCATAAACCTGCGTTGCGGTCCGAGATCCGGAAATCCGTCCGCCAAATAAAGAGGCGAAAAGACGACGGCTCGTCGCATCGACCGAAGCGGCCCCGCCTTTTCTGTTTCTCGCCGGGATTTTCTATCTTTACGGGCGCGGAACTTTCACGAAAGAGCACCGTAAAACCGCCCGGTTCGAATCGGGCACCCGGCACCCGAGAAAGACGACCTAACGACAACCCTGAAAAATATGGAAAAAACCTCATCGGCGGCATTCGCAGACACGAAGCCGCACTACGCGATTCTCGACGGACTGCGCGGCGTTGCGGCGCTGACCGTCGTATGCTTCCACCTGTTCGAAGCCTATGCGACGAGCCATCTGGACCAACGGATCAACCACGGCTATCTGGCGGTCGATTTCTTTTTCATCCTCTCCGGATTCGTGATCGGATACGCCTATGACGACCGATGGAAGACGATGAGTGTCAAAGAATTTCTCAAACGCCGGTTCATCCGTCTCCACCCGATGGTCGTTCTCGGAGCCGTCATCGGAGCCGTCATGTTCTATACGCAGGGCTGCTCGGTGTGGGACGTCACACAGGTATCCGTCGGCATGCTGCTCGTGTCGCTGCTGCTGAACATGTGCATGATTCCGTCCACGCCCGGTTTCGAAATCCGGGGTGTCGGCGAAATGTATCCGCTGAACGGCCCCAGCTGGTCGCTGTTTTTCGAATATATCGGCAACATACTCTATGCGTTCATCCTGAGAAAACTCCCGACAATCGCCCTCTCGGCTCTCGTTGCGGCGGCCGGTTGCGGACTGGCCCTGTTCGCCGTCTGCGGACCGCTGGGCGACATCTGCGTCGGGTTCGCACTGACGGAAGAGAACATATTGGGCGGCTCGCTGCGTCTGCTGTTCGCCTTCCCGGCAGGACTGCTGCTCTCGCGCATTTTCCGGCCCGTTCCGGTCCGGGGTGCTTTCTGGATCGGAGCTGCGGCGATCGTCGCCGTATCGGCCGTTCCCCGTATCGGCGGCAGCGAACACCTGTGGATGAACGGCATATACGATACGCTCTGCACCGTCGCGGTCTTCCCGCTGCTCGTCTGGATAGGGGCCTCGGGCCGGACGACGGACCGGACGACGACCAGGATATGCAAATTTCTGGGCGACATATCCTATCCGCTGTATATGGTACATTACCCGTTCATCTACCTCTATTACGCCTGGGTCAAGAACGAGAACCTCACGTTCGAACAGTCGCTGCCCGGAGCGGCGGCTCTGGTCGCAGGCTCCGTCCTGCTGGCCTACGTGTCGCTGAAACTGTACGACGAACCGGTGCGCCGGTTCCTGACCGGGAAACTGCTGCGCAGGAAATAACGGCCCGGTCGTTTTCGACCGGCCCCGCCCGGCGACGCCTTCTTCGGCCGAAATCGAAAAAACAATTGCAAACGCTAAAACAAAAGACGAAATGTTTCGTAAACTGATTCTTCTCTCGGCAATCTGGCTGTCGATTGCCGTATCCGCACAGGCCCGCGAGGTAATCAATATCAACGAAGGCTGGCGCTTCACGTTGGGCGACGGTCCCTGGGGCGATCCGTCTTTCGACGACGGCGGATGGCGCCTGCTGAATCTGCCGCACGACTGGAGCGTGGAAGGAACATACGACAAACGGAATCCGAGCGGTCCTCAGGGCGGCTTCATGCCCTGCGGCACGGGATGGTACCGCCTGCACTTCGATGCGCCGGCAGGTTCCGAGGGCAAACGGGTGTTCGTCCGCTTCGACGGCGTGTACATGAAAAGCCAGGTCTGGATCAACGGCCGTATGGTGGGCGAATATCCCAACGGGTACAATTCGTTCGAGTACGACATCACGCCTTTCGTCCGCCGCGACGGAGAGAATGTGCTGGCCGTACGAGTCGATAATTCGCTGCAACCCGGATCGCGCTGGTACACCGGTTCCGGAATTTACCGCGACGTGAATCTGATCGTCACTTCGCAGATGCACTTCACGGACGGCGGCACGTTCATCGCCACGCCGGAGGTCTCGTCCCGGCGAGCCGGCATCGAAATGCACTATACGCTCGTCAATCACAATTATCCCGAAACCCGCTTCACCTGGACGGACAACAAATCGCTGTACGTATGGCTGCGGGGTGAAGAAGACGGCAACGCTCCGAAAACGGAAAGCAACAACCGGGTACGGAAAGAATGTACGCTCACCTCCGTGCTGTACGACATGCAGGGACAGGAAGTCGGACGGACCGAATCCCATCACCGTATCGGCGATTATACCCGGACCGAACTCTCGCAGCGAATGGAAATCGAACAGCCCCGGCTCTGGTCCCACCGTACCCCTTATCTATACAAAATGGTGACGACGATCGCCTACGACGGACGGACGGCGGACAGCATCGTCACTCCGGTCGGTATCCGCGACATCCGTTTCTCGGCCGAACGAGGCATGGAAGTGAACGGCGAACCGGTCAAGATCCAAGGCGTATGCCTGCACCAGAACGTCGGCTGCTTCGGTACGGCCGTGCCGCTCGGCGTATGGAGAGAAAGGCTCGAAACGCTCAAAGCGATGGGCTGCAACGCCATCCGGGTAAGTCATTACCCGTTCGCACCGCAATTCTACGCACTTTGCGACAGTCTGGGATTGTATGTATCGAACGAAATATTCGACGAATGGAACCGGGGACAGGAGTGGGGATACTCGGAAAGCTCCTACGGGAAAATGCCCTATACCTATCATCTGTATTTCGACCAGTGGGCCGAAACCGACCTGCGCAGAATGATCCGGCGCGACAGGAACCACCCCTGCGTATTCATGTACATGCTGGGCAACGAAATCCCGAACCAGCGGATCGAGGGCATCGACATCGTCCGCAAACTCAAAGCGATCGCACGTGAGGAGGACGCCACGCGGCCCGTTACGGCGGCCTGCGACTTTTTCGTCGGAGCCAACGTATACGGATTCATGGACGAACTGGACATCGCCGGATACAACTACATCGACCGTATCCATCCCGACAGTCTGTATGCAGCCGAACACGCCCGCTATCCGGAACGGATTCTGCTCGGGACCGAAACGTATCACAAAACCCGCAACCACATCTCGATCCGGGACAACGCCTATGCGATAGGCGAATTCATCTGGGTGGGTTACGACTACCTCGGCGAAATCGTGTGGCCCGACTACCGGGGATGGGACGAAGGAATCCTCGACATCGCCGGATTTCCCAAAGCCGAATACTGGCTGCGGAAAAGTTACTGGTCGGAAGAACCCGTCGTGCATATCGGCGTACAACGCAGCGAGGGCCGCGATTTCGACTGGTCGCCCCGCGACGTGGCCGACCACTGGACATGGACGGGTAAAGAAGGCCAGACACTTCCCGTCTTTGTCTATTCGAATTGCGACGAAGTGGAGCTGCGCGTCGGGAAACGTTCGATGGGCCGCAAGAAAGTAGGGCGGAACGACTATTTCGCCCGCTGGGACGTGCCCTATCGGGCCGGCAGCATAACCGCGACAGGATACCGGAACGGTAAAAAAGCGGCAGAACACGTATTGCGGACGGCCGACGCTCCCGTATCCGTAGACATCTCGCGGGTATTCCGGTCCGACGATGCGATCCGGGTCGAACTCCGGATTGTGGACCAGAACGGCATCCGGGTACCCGACAGCGAAGCCGAAATCCGTATCGGAGGCGCTGCCGCCGGCCGGGTAACGGGAATCGACAACGGCAGACAATACGATCCGCAGGGCGAAAAATACACATCCCGGACGAAAGGACGCTGCGCCGACGGACGCATGGTCGTCTACCTCGATCCGGCCGAAACGGTTTCGGAAATCGTATTTTCCGCCGACGGCCTGACTCCGGCCCGTACGGAACTATGATCTCCGTGAAACAGGAAACGAAGCGGGCCTGCACGGGTCCGCTTTTTTTCGCGGATTCCATAACGGCCGCATATCCCGAACGCACCCGGCTTCGGGGCACGGTATAATATATAGTAGAGGAGACGGCAGGACCGGCTCCGGCCAGCCCCGGGCAGAGAGAAAGCCGGCGTGTCCGTCGGCTTTACAACAGACGATTCTCGGCCATGTAACGCCACAGCGGAGCGGCATGGAGCGCCTGTTTGATCTCGTCGCCGAGCAGCAGCGCACGGACCTCGTCCAGCGTAAGCAGATGGACGCTCAGGTCTTCGGTCGGCTCGGGATGGCGGTCGGCGACGAATTCGACATCCGTGGCAAGGAAGCAATGCGTCAGGTTGGTCTGCGTGGAGGGATTGGCCGACAGCACCATGAGTTCCCGCCACAGACCGCCCCCGTATCCGGTCTCCTCGGAGAGTTCGCGGCGGGCGGCCTCGAGCGGCGAGGCATCCTCCGGATCGCATACTCCCGCGCACAGTTCGAAAGACGTTTCGCCGAGTCCGTGCCGGTATTGGCGCACGAATACGAAGCGGCCGTCGCGCGTGACGGCCAGCGTATTGACCCAATCGGGATATTCCAGTACGTAAAACTCGGGAATGTGATTCCCGTTAGGTAGTTCGATGCTCTCTCTCCGTACCGTCAGCCAGGGACGCCGATGCAGATATTCGCTTTCGAGCACTTTCCAAGTGCGTTCGTCTTTTTTCATACCACCGTTTTTCGCCTTCCGTCGCGACCGCATCGGGAATTTCGTCCGTCCGGAGCGGGGAAGTCCGGAAACAAGAATACGGAAAATTCGCGATCCGGCCAAACGGCAGGGCCGCTCCAGTCGGGATACAGGCGGTCCTTCCGATGCGCACTTTTGTTTTTTATGCAACCGCAATTTCGTAAATTGCGGCATCGTCGGGCTTTCACCCATACCGCTCGGGAAACGGCAGGGGAATCCGCCGACGAAACAACCCGAACTCAACCAAACCTGACGAACCATGAAAATTCATGCGAATCTGAAATTCGCGACGATCACTCTCTTGCTCGCCGCGTGCAGCCTCCCTTCGCAGGGACAACCGGACGGGAAGGCACTGAAAAAAGTCGCCAAGGAATACGGAATCGACGACACGCAAGATTTCCTCCGGCGAATCGACGAGGTGAACCACGACATCGCCGCCAAAGGAATCGTGCTGTACGAACCCGACGGCAGAAAACTGCTGACCGGTTACGCCTACCATGAAATGTACGATTGGGATCTTTACTTCGAGAATCTGTACATGAGCTATTTCGGCATACCGGACTACTGTTTCACCAACCTGAAAAGTTTCCTCAACCAGCAGTGCATCAACGGATTCGTTTCGCGCACACTGATCGAGAAACGGGAACGGCAGCACTTCAAGCCGTTTCTGGCACAGATCGCCGAACTGGGTTCGCGCCAGACGGGCGACTTTACGTGGCTGGAGGAGAGAGGCGACCGGGGCAGGGTGCAGATCGGCCCGGCTTTCCGGGCGATCTCGTATTACGAGCAACTGGCGTTGAGTATCGACTATTGGACGCGGTACTGCGATTTCGACCGGAACGGACTGCCCGTATGGAACAGTTCCGACCACAGCGGAATGGACAACCAGATCAGCCGGGCCGGCAAACTGGACGATTTCCGTTACGAGGGAGTCGATCTGGCCTGCTACATCTATCGCGAACTCCGTGCGATGGAGGCGATGGCCCGGAAGCTGGGCAAGACGGACGATGCGAAAAGATTCGGCGTGCGGGCCGCTCTGCTGGCCGACAAGATCAACACGGTATTCTGGGACGAGGAAGACGGCTTCTATTACGACCGCGACGAACATACGGGCGAACTCGTGAAAGTCAGATCCGTAGCGGGTTTCGTCCCCCTGTGGGCCGGAATCGTCCCGCCCCGCCGGGCCGAACGGCTGGTAAAGGAACATCTGACCGATCCGGCGCAGTTCTGGACGCCCTATCCCGTAGCCTGCTACGCACGGACCGAACCCGACTACGTACAGGGAGACATTCGCGACTGGGGTTGTAACTGGCGGGGAACGACCTGGATTCCGGCCAATTACATGATTATGCACGGGCTGATCGACTACGGGTATACGGAGATCGCCCGCGAACTGGCCCGCAAGACATTGGAACTCGTATATACACGCAACGACGTAACCCGGGAATTCTACAACGGAGAAAACGGCGAGGGACTCGGACTGAAACGATTCTGGGGATGGTCGGCGCTGGCCTACATGATGCCGTTCGAATGCGAGGCGGGCTACGACCCGAGCAAATTGGACGGTTCGGCGATCCGGCCTTTCGCCAGGGAGTTTTTCGACATGGACTTCCCCGCGTCGAACAATCCCCGTCCGATCAGCACCGGACTGTCCGAAGACGGACTCGACTACTGACAATTCCGTTTCTACCTTAACCGTATTTCTCGACTATGAAAACCATTCATACACTGTTCGTCGGGCTGCTCTGCATCCAGAGCGCACTCGCTGCACGACCGGACCGCAAGGCATGGAAACTTCGGTACGACGAACCGGCCTCCCGCTGGGAAGAGGCGCTTCCTTTGGGCAACGGCAGACTCGGCGTCATGGTACACGGCGGCAGCGAGCGGGAAGAACTCCAGCTCAACGAAGAGACAATCTGGGCCGGAAGTCCGCACAACAACGTCAGTCCTGCGGCAGCGGCAGCCCTGCCGCAAGTCAGGGAATTGCTTTTCGAAGGACGGCACCGGGAGGCTTTCGACCTGTGCGCCGAAACGTTTTCGGCCCACGCATCGCACGGCATGCCGTACCAGACAGCCGGCTCGCTGCTGCTCGATTTTCCCGGACACGGGACGTGTTCGGACTTTTATCGCGATCTGGATCTGGAAACGGCCGTGGCAACCGTCTGCTACACCGTAGACGGAGTGCGCTACCGAAGAGAAGCGTTCACTTCTTTTCCCGACCAAGTGGCGGTCGTCCGACTGACGGCCTCCGAGCGACAGCGCATCGCGTTCCGCCTGTCGTTCGCCACCCCCATGGGTAATTACCGCACGACGGTCGAAAACGGCAGGTGTCTGGTGATCGACGGTCGGACGGACGGGCACGAAACGATCCCCGGCAAAGTGGAATACCGCACCGTCGCGGAAATTCTGCCGGAAAAAGGCCGAATGAGCGCCGACAGCACCGGAATCACGGTAACGGACGCCGATGCCGTTACGATCCTGATCTCGATTGCCACCAACTTCATCGACTACAAAAACATTTCCGGCGACCAACGCGCCAAGGCCGAAGCCTATCTGACCGGAGCGAAGAAGAAAACATATTCCCGGCTGAAGGCGGATCATATCGCGGCATACCGTCCGTGGATCGAACGGGTCTCGCTCGATCTGGGGACCAATTCCCAAGCGGACAAAACGACCGACGTGCGGGTACGAGAATTCGCCACGCATTTCGACCCCCAACTGGCCGCGCTGTATTTCCAGTTCGGCCGCTACCTGTTGATCTGCTCTTCCCAGCCCGGCGGGCAACCCGCCACGCTGCAAGGTATCTGGAATCACCAGCGGTTTGCGGCATGGGACAGCAAGTACACGATCAACATCAACACGGAAATGAACTACTGGCCCGCCGAAGCGACCCATCTTTCGGAACTGCATACCCCGCTGATCGATATGGTCCGGGACCTGAGCGCGACAGGACGGGAAGCGGCATCGCAGATGTACGGCGCACGAGGATGGACGGCTCATCACAACACGGACATCTGGCGAATCAGCGGAATGGTCGATACCCCGCTCAGCGGCATGTGGCCGACGTCGAACGCCTGGCTGTGCCAGCATCTGTGGGACCGTTATCTTTTCAGCGGCGACACGGCCTACCTCGCGGAAGTCTATCCGTCGATGAAGGGAGCCTGCGAGTTTTTTCTCGATTTTCTGACCGAAGACCCGCGGACCGGCTACTTGGTATGCGCGCCCTCGATCTCGCCGGAAAACACTCCGGCGAAGGCGGGTATCCATCAGGCCGTCGTGAGCGGTGCGACAATGGACAATCAAATGGCTTTCGACTTGTTTTCCAACACAATAGCAGCAGCCGAAACGCTCGGAAAAGACCGAGAACTGGTCGAAGAACTCCGAAAGACCCGTTCGCAAATCGCCCCCATGCGAATCGGAAACTGGGGGCAGTTGCAGGAATGGCAGGAGGACTGGGACGATCCCGAAGACCGGCACCGTCATGTTTCCCATCTATGGGGACTTTATCCGGGCCGTCAGATTTCGCCTTTCCGGACGCCGGAACTTTTCGAGGCAGCGCGCACCTCGCTGCTCCACCGGGGCGACGCATCCACCGGATGGTCCATGGGGTGGAAAGTCTGCCTCTGGGCCCGTTTCCTGGACGGCAATCACGCCTATAAGCTGATTACGGACCAGATTTCGCCCGAAGGCGACTCCAACGAGTCGGGCGGCACCTACCCCAATCTGTTCGACGCGCACCCGCCGTTCCAGATCGACGGAAATTTCGGTTGTACGGCAGGTATCGCCGAAATGTTGGTCCAGAGCCACGACGGAGCGATCCATCTGTTGCCGGCCCTTCCGGACGTATGGTCGGCGGGACGCATCGACGGCCTGCGGGCCAGAGGCGGCTTCGAAATCGAACGGATGGAGTGGGCGAACGGCCGGCCGACACGGGTGGTCGTCCGTTCCACGATAGGAGGAAACTTCCGCCTAAGATCGGCCATACCGCTGAAATCATGCAAGGGCGGCACTGCACTCACCGCCGAAGGCGAGAATCCGAACCCGTTGTTCGCCTATCAACGGATCGGTGCGACGCCGGCATCGCACCGATCTGCACCCTCGAATATCCGGAAAGAACGATATGAATACGACATAGCGACCCGACCGGGAGGCCGGTACACGCTGTTGTTCTGACGCGGGGAGGTCTCCGACCGGCCTATGGACCGGCCTTCCCGACTGCCGCGACGACCGGTAAGGCATCGTACCGAACGCCTTGCCGGTCGTCTTATCGGGACCCGAACCGAAAAATCGGGGGAAGCCGCCCCTGTCCGCGATGCTTCGCCGAGAGGACGGCTCGTGTCCTTCGGCAAGGTTATTTCTCCCTTTTACACCGTTTCTCGGTTTTTATGCGTATCTTCGCCTGCGGAAATTTATGATTTGCATTTGTAGCGAGGCCGCTTCGTCCTGAAGCGGAGACCGTGAATTCACTTGTCGGTCATAGGTAAAAACTTCAACATACATACATGATTCAATTGGAAGAATTCAGCGCTTTGGGTCTGACGGAACGGACCCTCGAAGCCATTCGGGCCAAAGGTTTCGAGACTCCGTCGCCGATCCAGAAGCTCACGATCCCCGTTTTGCTGGACACGGAAAAAACGAATGACATCATCGCCCAAGCCCAGACCGGAACGGGAAAGACGGCAGCTTTCGGACTGCCCATCCTCGAAAGGCTCCGTCCGCTCAAAGGAACGACACAGGCGTTGATTCTGGTTCCCACGCGCGAACTGGCGTTGCAGGTGACCGAAGAAATCCTCTCGCTCAACACCCAGCGGAAACTCTCCGTGTCGCCCATCTACGGAGGCGCCTCGATGAGCGAACAGCTGCGCCGCCTCGGCAAAGGCATCGATATCGTGGTCGGTACGCCGGGTCGTATTCTCGACCATCTGCGACGGGGTACGCTCGACATAAAGGAACTCAAATACCTGATTCTGGACGAAGCCGACGAAATGCTCAACATGGGCTTCATCGAGGACGTGGAGGAAATCCTCGCCAACGCGAACGAAAACCGCCGCATCCTGCTGTTTTCGGCCACGATGCCCGAGCGGATCGTCCATCTCTCGAAAAAATACATGCGGGACACCGAACTGCTGAAAGTCCCCGCGCAGGAAATCACCACCGAACTGACGGACCAGATCTATTTCGAGGTGCGCGACAGCGACAAATTCGACGCGCTGACCCGTATCATGGATGTGGAACCGGAATTCTACGGCATCGTGTTCTGCCGGACGAAAGTGGGCGTGGACGAGCTGGTAAGCCGGCTGACCGAGCGCGGCTATGCGGCCGAAGGTCTGCACGGCGACGTGTCGCAGGCCCAGCGGGAAAAGATTCTGCGCCGCTTCAAGAAGAAAGCCGCCAACATACTGGTGGCCACCGACGTGGCGGCCCGGGGCATCGATATCAACAACCTCACGCACGTCATCAACTACTCGCTGCCGCAGGACTCCGAATCGTACGTCCACCGCATCGGACGAACGGGCCGGGCCGGCAATACGGGCACGGCCATCACGTTCATCTCGAATTCCGAATACCGGCAGTTCAGCTCGTTGCGCCGCGAAATCAAGGTCGATATCAAAAAGGAGACGCTGCCTTCGGCACAGGATGTCATCGAGATCAAGAAAACGAAAATCCGCGACGACATGGCCGAAATCGTCGGTAGCGAGGAGTACCGCAAATACCTGGACATGGCCGGCGAAATGTTGCAGAACCTCGCTCCGGACGTGGCGCTCGCCTCGCTGTTGAAGCTGGCCTTCAAAAACGAACTCGAAGAGAGCAGCTATCCCGAAATCCGTTCGATCAACGTGGACCGCAAGGGCACGGCGCGGCTGTTTCTCTCGATCGGCCGCATGGACGGTTTCGACGCACGCAAACTCTGCGAGATGCTCAAGCGCGAATGCGGACTGACCGACCGCAAGATCGACGACGTACGGATCATGGAAAGCTATTCGTTCGTGACCATCCCGTTCTCGGATGCCCGCGAGGCGACCCGCAGGCTGAACGCCATTCACAAAGGCGGGCAGCCCATCGCCGAACTGGCCAAACCCGGCGCCGGCGGAGGCGGAAAAGAGCGTCGCGAACGCCCCGGCGACAAAGACCGCCGAGACGGCACCCGACGCGGTTTTCGCAAAGACACCACGACCCGGACACCGCGCAAAGCTAAGAAATCCGAAGACATCTTCTCGATGAACTGGGACGCCATCGACCGGCCCCCAGCAGGCAGAGGGAAGAAAAGCAGCGGCTGGGGCGGCAAAGCCGGCTATACCGGAAAACCTTCCGGCGCCAAACGCTACAAATAACCTCCGTCCGGTCGTCCGGAACGACGACATATGACAGAGTGACATAAAAACTGACAAAGAGCGGCTCTCTTTGTCAGTTTTTTCATCCGGAAATATGACAAATTCCGTTTGGCATATTATGTGCTGAGTCTTTCAGCGGTTTTCGAAAAAGATTCGCACGAAACGAACCAAAACAAACAACAACTAAAAAATACAAAATCATGAACGTTAAACCGTTAGCAGACAGAGTGCTGATCGAACCCAATCCCGCGGAAGAAAGAACGGCGGGAGGACTCTACATTCCCGACACTCCTTCATTATTTGCTCAAATTGTCCTTGTGTATCCATATTTTACCGTTTAGGCATACCACAA
>UROX01000017.1 GCA_900549685.1 uncultured Alistipes sp. | reverse complement strand
TATTCGACAAGGTGTTCATTTTTCCGATTATTGAATTACCTTTGCGATACAGATAAAAAGAAAAACGATGTATCCGTTCCATCACCACCGCCATCATCATCACTCCCGTCCGTCACGGTAGGCTGCGGTGTGTATCCGAATACGAAACGAGATATTCCGTCATACAGAGGCTTACCCGACAAAGGTGAGCCTCTTTTTTTCAACCGGTTACGACAAAACTTTAAACGACGAAAATATGCTAAGAATAGCGATCCAGGCCAAGGGCCGGCTCAACGAGGACAGCCTCGAACTGCTTTCCGAAGCGGGCGTATCCATCGAAAACGGCAAACGCAAGCTGCTGGCCCGCAGCGGCGACTTCCCGCTCGAAGTGCTCTACCTGCGCGACGACGACATTCCGCAGGCCGTCTCAATGGGCGTGGCCGACGTGGGTGTCGTGGGACTGAACGAAGTGGAGGAAAAAGGGTTCGACGTCGAGATCGTCCACCCGCTGGGCTTCGGCAAATGCCGCATATCGCTGGCCATTCCGAAAGCGGAGGCCTACGAAGGACTCGGTTATTTCAACGGCAAACGCATCGCCACGTCCTATCCGGTCATTCTGTCGCGCTTTTTCGAAAAGAACGGCATCGAGGCCGACATCCACGAAATCGCAGGATCGGTCGAGATAGCCCCTTCGGTCGGCATGGCCGATGCCATTTTCGACATTGTAAGCTCGGGCGGCACGCTCGTCACCAACGGACTGAAAGAGGTCGAAAAAGTCCTGTTCTCGGAAGCGGTCCTGATTTCGGGAAAAACGCTGGACGAGGAGAAACGGCAGCTGCTCGCGCAGCTGCTCTTCCGCATCGAGGCCGTGGAACGCAGCCGGGGCATGAAATACGTGCTGCTCAACCTGCCGCACGAGAAGATACCCGAAGCCATCCGTCTGCTGCCCGGCATGAAGAGTCCCACGATCCTGCCGCTGGCGCAGGAGGGATGGAGTTCGATCCACGTGGTTATCAACGAAAAGGAACTGTGGACCAAGATCGAACAGCTCAAGGCCATCGGTGCCGAAGACATACTGGTCCTCTCACTCGAAAAAATGATCCGATGATGGAAATTATCGTGAATCCCGATCCCCGGCAGTGGGAGCGGCTGCTGCAAAGGCCCCAGATCGACCGATCCGTAATCGGTCCGAGGGTGAACGCCATCCTCGACGCCGTGCGGACGGAAGGCGACGAGGCGCTGCGGAGGCTGACGAAAGAGATAGACGGTGTGGAACTGACTTCGCTCGAAGTCTCGCCCGACGAAATTGCCGAAGCGGCGGAAACCGTATCCGACGAACTGAAACAGGCCGTCGCGGCCGCAGCCCGGAACATCGAGACATTCCACGCCGCCCAACGGTGCCGGCCGGTCGAAGTCGAAACGACGCCGGGCGTACGCTGCCTGCAACGCGCCGTACCGATCCGGCGCGTGGGACTGTACATTCCGGGGGGATCGGCCCCGCTCTTCTCGACCGTGCTGATGCTCGCCGTTCCGGCCCGCGTGGCGGGATGCCCCCAGATCGTGCTGTGCACGCCTCCGGGCAAGGACGGCAAGATCGCTCCGGCCATCCTCTATGCCGCCTTGGTGGCCGGCGTGACGCGAATCTTCAAGGTCGGAGGCGCCCAGGCCATCGCCGCGATGGCCTACGGCACCCGAAGCATTCCCAAGGCGGACAAGATTTTCGGCCCCGGCAACCAGTACGTCACCGCAGCCAAGCAGGCGGTCGCCTCTTCGGCCGTGGCCATCGACATGCCCGCAGGTCCCTCGGAAGTGCTCGTCATGGCCGACTCGACGGCCGTACCCGAATTCGTGGCGGCCGACCTGCTCTCGCAGGCCGAACACGGTCCCGACTCGCAGGTCATTCTGCTCACGCCCTCGCGGAGCGTGGCCGAACAGGTGATGAGGGAAGTAAGACGGCAGACCGAAGCCCTGTCCCGCGCGGAAATCGCCGGACGGGCGCTCGACAACAGCCGCATCGTCGTGATGGACTCGCCCGACGATCTGATCGCGTTCAGCAATGCCTACGCACCGGAACACCTTATCGTCTCGATGAAAGACCCGTGGACCATCGCCGAACGCATCACGGCCGCCGGCAGCGTCTTCATCGGCAACTACACGCCCGAAAGCGCAGGCGACTACGCCTCCGGCACCAACCACACGCTGCCCACCTACGGCTGGGCCCGTTCGTTCAGCGGCGTGAACCTCGACAGCTTCACCCGGAAAATCACCTTTCAGGAAATATCGCCCGAAGGTCTCCGCACCATCGGTCCCGTGATCGAGACGATGGCCGCGGCCGAAGGGCTGGACGCCCACCGCAACGCCGTATCGGTCCGGCTGAAAACACGATGACGAACATGGACATACGCACACTCTTCAGAGACAATATCCGCAGCCTCTCCCCCTATTCCACCGCACGGGACGAGTACGAGGGCGAACTGGGCATCTACCTCGACGCCAACGAAAGCCCCTACGAAAACGGATACAACCGCTATCCCGACCCGCACCAGAAGACGCTCAAACGGCGCATCGCCGAAATCAAGGGCATCGCACCGGAGAGGATCTTCGTCGGCAACGGCTCGGACGAACCGATCGACCTGGTGTTCCGCGTTTTCTGCGAACCGCGACGACACAACGCCGTCTCGATCGCCCCGACCTACGGCATGTACAAAGTGGCAGCCGCCATCAACGACGTCGAAATGCGCGAAGTCCCGCTCGAAGCCGGGTTCGCGCTCGATCCGGACAAACTGCTCGCCGCGACGGACCCGGATACCCGGCTGCTGTTCATCTGCTCGCCGAACAACCCGACGGGCAACTGCTTTCCGACCGAAACCATCGAGCGGATCATCCGCTCGTTCAGCGGTATCGTCGTGCTCGACGAAGCCTACATCGACTTCGCCGAACAGGACGGATTTCTGGGCCGTCTGAACGAATTCCCGAACCTCGTCGTGCTGCAAACGCTCTCCAAGGCATGGGGCATGGCCGGTCTGCGGCTGGGTCTGGCCTTCGCCGGCGAAGAGATCGTCCGGACGATGAGCCGCGTGAAATACCCCTACAACATCAACATCATCACGCAGCGGACCGTACTCGAAGAGCTGCGGCACGGCATAGCCGGACAGGTGGCCGAAATCCGGAGCGAACGCCGCCGGGTGGCCGAAGCTCTCGCCTCGGTCCCGACGGTCCGCAGGATATACCCCTCGGACGCCAACTTCCTGCTGGTCGAGACGACCGCTCCGAGAAAAATATACGAACTGCTGATCGAATCGGGCGTGATCGTCCGCGACCGGTCGCGCGTGGCCGGCTGCGAGGGCTGCCTGCGCATCACGATCGGCACGCCGCAGGAGAACACCCGCCTGATCGAAATCTTCAAAAACCTGCAAGCATGAGGAAACGAGCGCTTTTCATCGACCGCGACGGCACGCTGATCGTCGAACCGCCGACCGATTTTCAGGTCGATTCGTTCGAGAAACTGACCTTCGTTCCGGGAGCGATCTCCACCATGAGCCGGATCGCAGGGCTGAACTACGAACTGGTGATGGCCACCAACCAGGACGGACTGGGTACGGAATCGTTCCCCGCCGAAACGTTCTGGCCCGTCCACAACCTGATGATGCGGACTTTCGAGGGCGAGGGCGTCCGTTTCGACGACGTGCTGATCGACCCCACGATGCCCGAAGACCATGCCCCCACCCGCAAGCCGGGCACCGGCATGTTCGGCCGTTACACGGCAGGTGACTACGACCTGCAAGGCTCCTATGTGATCGGCGACCGCCCGACGGACATGCAGCTGGCCCGCAACCTCGGCGCACGGGGCATTCTGTTCCAGCCCTTTGAGGGAGGTTCGAAAACGATTTCCGAGAACGGACTCGACGACGTCTGCGCACTGATTACGGACGACTGGAACGAAATATGGAAATACCTCCGTGCGGGCGAACGCACGGCCGAAATCCGCCGCACGACCAAAGAGACCGACATCCGAATCGCCCTCGATCTGGACGGGCAGGGTCCCAGCCGCATCGATACGGGGCTGAAATTCTTCGACCACATGCTCGAACAGATCGTCCACCACGCGGGCGTCTCGCTCGTGGCCGAAGTCAGAGGCGACCTGCAGGTGGACGAGCACCACACGATCGAAGACACGGCCATCGCACTGGGCGAAGCCGTCCACCGGGCGCTCGGCTCGAAACTGGGCATCGAACGCTACGGTTTCTGCCTCCCGATGGACGAATGCCGGGCCGCGGTGCTGATCGACTTCGGCGGCAGGATCGACTTCCGATGGGATGTCCCGTTCCGCAGAGAGTATGTCGGCGACGTACCCACGGAAATGTTCCGCCACTTTTTCAAAAGTTTCGCCGACTCGGCCCGGTGCAACCTCCACATCGAAGCCGACGGAGAGAACGAACATCACAAGATCGAAGGCGTTTTCAAGGCGTTCGCCCGTGCCGTGCGCATGGCCATCACCCGAAACGGCTTCCGGTTCGAATTACCCAGCAGCAAAGGCATCTTATGATCGCAATCATCGACTACGACACCGGCAACCTCCGCTCCGTGGCCAACGCGCTCGGACGGCTCGGAGCCGAATACCGCATCACCTCGTGTCCCGAAGAAATCCGCTCGGCCGACCGGGTGCTGCTTCCCGGCGTGGGCGAAGCCTCGCGCGCGATGGACAAACTGCGCGAACGCGGACTCGTCGAGACGATCCGGTCGCTGACCCGGCCCGTACTGGGCATCTGCATCGGCGTGCAACTGCTCTGCCGCAGCAGCGAAGAAGGCGACACGCAGTGCCTCGGCATCTTCGACAACGAGGTGAAGCGGCTCGACGCTCCGGGACTCAAGGTGCCCCACATGGGATGGGACAGCATCGAGCGTCTCGAGAGCGGTCTTTTCGAAGGCATGGCCGAGGGAGAATACGTCTACTATGTCCACTCCTACGCGCCCACGGTAAACGCCGACACGATCGCCACGACGACCTACGGCGAAACGTTCAGTGCGGCCATCCGCCGCGATAACTTCTACGGAACGCAGTTCCACCCCGAAAAGAGCGCTTCGGCGGGCGAACGCATCCTGAAAAACTTTCTCTCGTTATGATCGAAATCATTCCGGCCATCGACATGATCGGCGGCGAATGCGTCCGCCTGACCCAAGGCGACTACGCACGCCGCACCGTCTACTACAAGGACCCGCTCGAAGCCGCCCTGCGCTACGAAGCCTGCGGCGCCCGGAGGCTGCATCTGGTCGATCTGGACGGAGCCAAAGCCTCGCATCCGGTCAATCTGCACGTACTGGAGCGCATCCGGACACGGACCTCGCTCGAAGTGCAGTACGGCGGCGGCATCAAAAGCGCCGAAGCCCTGCGCTCCGTCTTCGACAGCGGCGCCGCACGCGCCATCTGCGGCAGCATCGCCGCGACCCGTCCGGAGCTTTTCGAGCAGTGGCTCAAGGAATTCGGTCCCGAACGCATGATCCTCGGCGCCGACACCCGCGACGGCAAGATCGCCATCAACGGATGGCAGGAGTCTTCGGCCACGGACGTGGACGCCCTCATCGAACGTTTCCGCCCGGCGGGACTCCGCGAAACGATCTGTACGGACATCGCCCGCGACGGCATGCTCTCCGGCCCGTCGGTACCGCTCTACACTCGACTCCAGCAGAAATTCCCCGACATCGACATCATCGTGAGCGGCGGCATATCCGGCTGGGAGGACATCGAAACGCTCGACGCCCGGGGACTCCGCCGCGTCGTGGTGGGCAAGGCCATCTACGAGGGCCGCATCGGATTCGACCTGCTGGAAAAACACTTCGGTAAAAAAACGGAATAGACGATATGCTGGCCAAAAGAATCATTCCCTGCCTCGACATCAAGGACGGGCAGACGGTCAAAGGAATCAACTTTCTCGACCTGCAGGGCGTGGGCGATCCCGTCGCACTGGGTCGGAAATACGCCCGGGAGGGAGCCGACGAACTGGTCTACCTCGACATCAGCGCCACGTTCGAAGGCCGCAAGACCTTCGCCGAACTGGTCGCCCGCATCGCCGAGCAGATCGACATTCCGTTCACCGTGGGCGGAGGCATCGCCTCGGCCGACGACGCGGGACGTCTGCTCGGCGCCGGAGCCGACAAGGTGACGGTAAACAGCGCCGCCGTGCGCAATCCCCAGCTCATCGGCGACATCGCCTCGAAGTACGGCAGCCAGTTCGTCGTCGTGGCCATCGATGCCAAACGCATCGACGGACGATGGAGAGTCACCACGCACGGCGGGCGGCAGCTCACCGACAGGGAACTTTTCGCATGGGCCGACGAGGCGCAGCAGCGCGGCGCGGGCGAGATTCTGTTCACCTCGATGGACCACGACGGCACGAAAAACGGCTACCCCTGCGAGACGTTCGCCGAACTCTCCGAGCGGCTCTCGATCCCGGTCATCGCCTCGGGCGGAGCCGGAACGGTCCGCCACATCGCCGACGTGCTGACCCTCGGCAAAGCCGACGCGGCGCTGGCCGCCAGCATCTTCCACTACGGGGAGATCCCCATCCCCCGCCTGAAAAAAGAATTGCACGAAATGGACATAAACGTCAGATTATGATAAAATTCAGCGAATTGAACACAGCCAAGAGCTGCGAGGGACTCGTTCCCGCCATCATTCAGGACGACAACACCCGTCAGGTTCTGATGTTGGGTTACATGAATGAAGAGGCTTTCGAAAAGACGGTTTCGGAGGGCCGCGTCACGTTTTTCAGCCGCACCAAAGGCCGGCTGTGGACCAAAGGCGAAACCAGCGGCAACTTTCTAACGGTCAAGAGCATCGAGAAAGACTGCGACGACGACACGCTGCTCGTCCGCGTCGAACCCGCCGGTCCGGTCTGCCACACGGGCAGCAAGACCTGTTTCGGCGGACGCGAGAACGAAGGCTTCATCGGACAGTTGCAGAGCGTGATCCGCCAGCGCCACCGCGACATGCCCGAAGGATCGTACACGACCCGTCTGTTCACCAAAGGCGCTCCCAAGATCGCGCAGAAAGTGGGCGAAGAAGCCGTCGAGAGCGTCATCGAAGCCGTCGCCGGCAACAACGACGGACTCGTATACGAAGCCTCGGACCTGATCTACCACCTGCTCGTCCTGCTCGAGAACCAGGGTCTGTCGATTGCCGATCTGGAGGAAGAACTGGCCCGGAGACACAAATAGATGTCCGGAAATCGCCGGAATTCGTTATCTTTACTCCCTCTAACGCTAAAACCGACAACACATGGAAAATAAAAAGATCGGAATCGCCAGCGACCACGCCGGCTTCCAGCTCAAGGAATTCATCATCGGATACCTCGACTCGAAGGGATTCGAAGTGTTCGACTTCGGCTGCAAATCCGAAGACAGTTGCGACTATCCGGACTACGCCCACCCGCTGGCCGACGCCGTCGAAACGGGCGAGCTGCCCCGCGGTATCGCCATGTGCGGCAGCGCCAACGGCATCACGATGACGCTCAACAAACATCAGGGCATCCGTGCGGCGATCTGCTGGGAACCCGAGATCGCCACGCTGGCCCGCAAACACAACGACGCCAACATCTGCTCGATGCCGGCCCGCTTCATCGACAACGAAACGGCCGTCGCCATCGTGGATGCCTTCCTCGACACCGAGTTCGAAGGCGGACGCCACCAGAACCGCGTGAACAAAATTCCGCTCGCGGCATGGAAAAAATAGCGCCCGGAATCCGGACACAGGACAAAAACGCCTCTCGGGGCGTTTTTTTTGTTCCCCATGTAGGAATTTAATCGTTATTTTTGTCCCGTATAATTTCGATAACCATGAAATACATCCTCGCATTGCTGATCGCCTTGTCGTTCTCGGCGACGGCATCGGCCCAGTTGAAAAAGCAGGGACCCAACGGCTACCTGTCGCTCCAGGAATACAAGGAGAGCCAGCCTTCGTCTCCGTACATATTTTACGCCGTCAAACGTTCGGCAGCCATGATGAAAGTCGCACCGGGACACGATTACAAACTCGAATGCAACGACCCGTCGATCGACAAGGATTACCTGAACGACAAACTGTGGGGTGTCGTCTACAAAGACACGCTCTACGTAAACTGCAAACAGTTCACGGGGTTGGACGGATATGCCAAAGCCGAAGCGATGGGCCGGTTCGTCTACATGGCGCTCGCCCTGCCGCTCAATCCGAAATACAAAAGTGTCATCGGCGACTATGCGGAAGCCCCGGCCATCAAGACCGGTTCGATCCCCAAGATCGGCGGCATGATCGGCGGGGCGGTCAAAGGCGCTTCGGACAGAATCTCGACCCGAATCCCGGTGATCTATGACACGGAAACCGACGAATGCCGCTGCATCACGACCGATCTGCTGTACCGCTATTCCACGATCTACCCCGAACTCAAGGACCGCTACGGACTGATCAAAGTCGAAAACCTGTCGGTATACGCTTTCCGTGAGTTCGCCTCGGATCTGAACGCCGCCGACCGGAAAGTCAAGGAAGAGGCTGCCGAACAGGCCCGTATCGAAGCGGAAAAAGCCGCAGCCGAAAAAGCGGCCGCAGAAGAGGCGGCCCGACAGGCGGCAGAAGAAGCGGCACGGCAAGCCGAAGAACAGCAGCAACCCGCCCAAGAGACGCCCGCAGAGGATGCCCCTGCGGAGCAGGAGCAGGCACCCGCCACCGACCCTGCCGACGATCCGAACAAGGTACAGGTATCCATTCCGATCGAGATTCCGGCCCAATAGTCCGTCCGGCAATCATCCGCAGGAGGTATTCGTCAAGGGGAACCAGTCATTCGGATCCGGACAGACATGTTTACGGGCCGTATACCCTGGACCGTTTCTTCCCGTCCCGAAGGAATTTCCGAAACGACACCCCGAACAACGGCCGCACTCGCAGACCGGCACGCTGTCCGATCTATTTATATCCGCACCTCGTCCGGATTCCGTCCGAGACCATGACGAACCGGCTGCCGATCAAACGATCCGCAGCCGGTTCGTCATTATATACTGCAACACACCGCGCAGCGCCAGAAACAGCAGGAAAGCGAACCAAAGCGCATCGTTGCCGACCGCACCGCGCAACCCGTAATAGGCTCCGAAGAATCCGACCGTAGAGAGAAAAACCGAATTGCGCATGACGACCGTGCGCATGGCGCCGATGAGGATGCCATCGATCATGAACGGCGCGAACGCCACGAGCGGGATCGCGATCAACCACCCGACATAGGCCCCTGCACCGGAGAGAATCGCCTCGCTGTCGGTGAAAAACGACAGGATCGTCCGCCAGCCCGCCGCATAGAGTCCGACGTAAAGTCCCGCCACGACAGCCCCCCAGCCCAGCAGCAGACGGACGCAGCGGCGCAGCATCGCCTCGTTGCGCGCCCCCACGTAACGGCCGGCCAGCGACTCGCCCGCAAAAGCGAATCCGTCCATCAGATAGGAAAACAGCGTAAAAAGCTGCATCAGCAACACATTGATCGCCAGCAGCGTATCGCCCATACCCGACGAAGCGGCCGTAAAGAACGTATAGACGGCCACGATGCAGGCCGTACGGAGAAAAATATCGCGATTGACCCTGAAAAAAGCGAGCATGGGACCGAGTCTCAGACTCTCCTTCCAATCGACATACCGTCCGAAACGGCGGTAATAACGCCACCACAGCACGACGGAGAGCAGGAGTCCCCCGTACTGCGCGACGACCGTTCCCCATGCCACGCCGGCGATTCCCCAGCCGAGCGCGAGGGCGAACCACAGGCAGCAGACCACGTTGATGAGATTGACCGCAATCGAGATATACATCGGAAAACGGGCGTTCTGCATCCCGATATACCATCCTTGCAGCGCAAACAGCGAAATCGTGGCCGGAGCGGCCCATATCCGGGCATAGAAATACTCGGCCGCATAGGCCATCGCCTGCGGCGAACCGTCCATCATCCCGAAAGCCAGACGCCCCACCGGCTTCCGGAAAACCAGCAAAACGAGAGCGACGAGCAACGCCACCGAAAGCGCACGGACGAGAAGCGCGGCGATCTCCCGGAAGTCGCGTCCGCCGTAGGCCTGAGCCGTGAACCCGCTGGTGCCCATCCTCAAAAAAGCGAAATTCCAGTAAATGAAATTGAAAATCGTGGTACCGATGGCGATACCGCCGATGAGCGCGTCATCGCCCAGATGCCCCACGATAGCCATATCCACCATGCCCAGCAACGGGACGGTGATGTTGGAAACGATATTGGGCAGGGCGAGCGCCAGAATTTTTCGGTTCATGCCGGCAAAGATAGGGCATTATCCGCGATCCGCCCGTCCGAAAAACCGTTTTCGCCGCACAAAAATCTTTCGACGGAGCACCGCGGTACCTCGTGCCGTTCCCACCTTTATCCGACAGATCGCGGGAACGCCCTCCCCCTGGTCCTACCCGACAAAATAACCGCAGCCGGGCGATTCGCCCAAGCACGGGACGGACACTCGCCCCAAAGCCTCCGGCGACCGACCTTCTGCCCGACCTTCGAGTCCGACCGATGCCATTCTCCATCTTCGACACCCGAAACATCCGCGGCAGGGAACGCCCCGACGACAGATCGTCGGATCGGACGCATTCGCTCCGCCGAGGTTATGCGGAATCGAATAAAATCGGTATCTTCGTCATAAGAAATCCGGACGCCCTATGGAACATTACGAAGAAATACACGGCCGCGAACACGATTCGGCCCTGACGGTTAATAAAGGCATCGCCCAGCCGCCCGTCGTAAATCCTTATTTCAAAAAAGTCAAACGGCACAGACTCTCGACCGACGACTACATGAAAGGCATCCTCGAAGGCAACATCACGATCCTTTCGCAGGCCATCACGCTCGTCGAAAGCCTGCTGCCCGAACATTACGCTCAGGCGCAGGAAATCATCGAGCGCTGTCTGCCCCATTCGGGAAAGTCCGTCCGGATCGGCATCACGGGCGTGCCGGGCGCCGGCAAATCGACCTTCATCGAGGCCATCGGCGACATGGTAACGAAGCTGGGCCACAAGCTCTCGGTACTGGCCATCGACCCCAGCTCCGAGCGCAGCAAAGGTTCGATTCTCGGCGACAAGACACGCATGGAAACGCTCGTACACAATCCGGGCGTCTTCATCCGTCCTTCCCCCTCCGCCGGCTCGCTGGGCGGCGTGGCACGCAAGACCAGAGAAAGCATCATCCTGTGCGAGGCGGCCGGATTCGACGTCATCTTCATCGAGACGGTCGGCGTGGGCCAGTCGGAAACGGCCGTCCATTCGATGGTCGATATGTTCCTGCTGCTGCAGATCGCCGGAGCGGGCGACGAGTTGCAGGGCATCAAACGGGGCATCATGGAGATGGCCGACATGATCGCCATCAACAAGGCCGACAGCGGCAACCGCGAACGGGCCGAAGTGGCCCGCAGCCATTTCGCCAATGCGCTGAACCTGTTCCCGATGCCCGATTCGGGCTGGCGGCCGAGGGTGTACACCTGCTCGGCGGTCGAAAAGAACGGTCTGCCCGAGATATGGAACGGGATCGAGGATTTTCTGAAATTCACCCGCCAGAACGGTTACTTCCTGCGCAACCGCAACCGGCAGGCCAAATACTGGATGTACGAAACGATCAACGAAGCGCTGCGCGAGAATTTCTACCGCAACGAGTCGATCGCCTCGCAGATCGGAACCTACGAGCAGATGGTGCTCGACGACCGGAAAAGTTCGTTCGTCGCCGCACGCGAACTGCTCAACAACTATTTCGATTCGATAGGGAAATAATCTTCCGTCCGGTCTCTTCTCCGCCGAGGGACTCCGGCGCGACGACGACACACACGGAATCGCCGCTCCGGAAAAGAGACGGTCCGGCGGTTTTTCGACCCGTCGGGAATCATACATTCGATCTCGAACAATTGCATAAGAAAAAGGCTGTCTGCGACTCGTCGGACAGCCTCTTTACTTATCGTTCGGCAGTGCGCACGCCTACCGCTCCGCGTAGCGGATCGCCGCCTCGATGTCGATTCCGCTCTCCCACGGCCGACAGCCGCATCCGCTCGGATGTCCGTCCACGTAATACTCGACCCATGCTCCGGCACCGTCCCGGAGGTCCATCATTTTCCGATACACCTCATCGGAAAGTTCGTGGTCCTGCTCGGCCAGCGCATAGAGAAACATGCCGTAGTCGTAACCCAGAATGCGGTCGAGTTCCGATATTCTGCCTGTCGCACGGTACAGTTCGACGACCTGTTCGAGCAGAGCCCGTTTCTCGTCCGGAGTAAAAAGCGTCGAATGGATATACAGCGGGAACAGACAGGCGGACGGAATGCTGAACCGCTCGACGGAAGGCAGCTCCACAGCGCTGTTGTCTTTGGCCATACAATCCTTGCAGAAATAGAGACACCCCTTGAAATGATAGGTCTCCGTAAAATAGTCGAAGTGGTCGGGATGCAGACATACGCCGGGGCGCGTCGCAGGATATTCGACTTTCTTTTCCCGGTCCGGATTGTTGATAAAAAGTTTCCCATCCCGGAAGAAATTGTCGCGGTAGGCCTCCCTGCATGCCGTGACCGCCCGGTCCAGCGCCTCGGTCCGGGCAGCGTCCCAGAGCGACCGCTCCCGGACGAAATCGAGCAGTCGCGTGCCGCCCTCGATGAACAGCAGCGTCGCTTCGGCCGAACCGTGATACATCACCTTGCGCGGCACGACACCGCCCGCGATATAGGTCTCGTCGCCGTTGAACGGCAACATTCCGTCGATGATATGGCGGCGCTGGGCATCGGCGGCCCATTCGAGCATCGGGAGAATCCGCTCGACGAACGCTTCGTCTCCCGTCCGGGCATAGTAGTCGAATGCCTGCACGAGCAGGTAACCGGTGATTTCGGTCTCATCGTTCTCGTGCCGATGGAAAATACCCGGCCAACCGATTGCCTGCGCATTTTTGATAAATCCGTTGTCCTGCCAAATCCCGTAATAGAATTCGAGAATCTTCCGGGCCTCCTCGCAGTGTCCCAAAGCGAGCAACGCTCTCGACACGCCGTACTGGTCCCGCACATACCCCATGTGGTAGACGATTCCGGCCAATACGGCTCCGCAGTCCGCCTGCTGGCTTTTGATCAGGACACCCACATCGTCCACGGCACGCAGAAACTCGTCGCGGCCGGCTCCCGACAGACGGCCGGCGGAAAACGCCGTCATCCGGTCCGAATATTTTTTCCACGCACGGACGCTGCGCTTCTGCAACGCTCCGGGCGAACAAGCCGTCACTTTACGGACATCGGCCTCCAGCGCCTGTTCCGAGGCTCCTGCAACCAGATACAGCGCACCCTCGCCCGGCGAAACGGAGAGTATGAACTTGCGGGGACAACCTTCCACCGGCGACAACGAAACGCAGCCCGTCGTCACGAGCCAATAACGGTAGCCCTCGGGCGACACATAACTGCTGTAAAAAGGAATGCCCGGCGCCAGATCGATCCGGACAGCGGAAGAGATTCCTTTTTGCGGAACCTCCGGACGGACCGTAATCTCTTTTTCATACGGGGCATAACGGTCTTCCATCCTGATCTCGACCGAGAAACGTACCGGAGCGGCGGCACGGAAACGACGCACGAACGCACACTGCCCGTCCGTCACGAAATCGGTGAGCCGGACCGCCGTTCCCGTCCCTCCGGCGATCTCGTGATGCCAGACGGCGGTCCGGGGTTCCCGTACCGAGGAGATATTCCAATCTCCCTCCAGCCGCATCGTAAACATACCCGGAGCGGAATAGGGCGGCCCGAACGCCTGCAGGATATCGGCCTGCTGACCGTATACGCATAACCGGCCGTTCCCGATGGCATGAATACCCGGCACATCCGAATTGCCGGCCGAAACGGAAGCCGTACATGCCACGGCCCAGCAGCACGACAACAGAAAGAGATAAAATCGTTTCATTTTCGCAGATTTTAACAGACGACAGATCAATTCCGCGACACCGGGGCATCCGCATACCGCACCTCCGCCACGGCGATTACCCATTTCGGCATACCGATATTCGTCGCTGCCGCAATGCTTTTCGGGCGGCTTCTCCAAGCCTCCGCCGATCGCCTGTTTTCCGAAAGATACGGTCGCATTTCCTCGATGCCGCCCTCACACGGCTACGACGCTCGAAAACCGATCCTTATCGACAAATATAGGCAATAATATTCGATGAAAAAACAACCAATCGAAACGAATCCGGGCCACGTCGGCGGAATCGATTCCTCGAACCGAATATACAAAAAATATTCGACGAAGAGAAATCGGACGACGCCGATTTCCCAAGACACATACCGATGATCGCGCCCCTCGCCTCCTTGTCCCGACGAAAAGGGCATGCGACGCCCCCGGACAGCACACCCAATCCGCTCCTTCCAAACCAAGGAGAGTGCTCGGGATGCGACAGCCATGCAGACCCTCGAAACGCACAAAGCGAAACGCCCCGAAAGCAAAACGGCTATCTCATCCGTCCGAAGATTCTTTCGATCCGCTCCTCTGCCGCCCGGATCGTTTCGTCGAGGTCCTCCCGGCAAAGTTTGCCGTCCTCCACCAGCACACAGCCATCGACGATCACCGTCCGGACATCGGAGGCCTTTCCGCCATACACCAACGCGGCCGCAGGGTCGTAACAGGGACGCAGATGAGGTCCCTTCGGATCGACCAGAATCAGATCGGCCCGCAAACCCGGCGCCACTGCTCCGATCCGGTCCTCCATCCCAAGAACCTGTGCTCCGCCCGCCGTCGCCATATACAGCGTTTCGTAGGCGGGCAACGCACGTGGATCGCCGGTCGCCGACTTCTGCAACAGCGAGGCCGTCCGCATCTCCTCCCACATGTCCAGATCGTTGTTCGAACTGGGTCCGTCGGTTCCTATGCCGACCGACATGCCGCGCCGGAGCATTTCGGCCACAGGTGCCACGCCGCTGGCGAGCTTCATGTTGCTCTGGGGGTTATGGCCAACCGCCACGCCGTACCGCTGCATGATCTCCATGTCCGCATCGCCCACATGCACGCAATGGGCTGCCAGCGTCGGAAAACCGAACATTCCCAGATCGCGCAGATACTCGACCGGCGTCACACCGTACCGCTGCCGGACGATGTCGATCTCGGAACGCGTCTCGCTCAGATGCACATGAACCCCGACGCCGTATTTTCCGCACAGTTCCAGTGCGGACTCGATTGTCCGGGGCGAGCAGGTATAAGGGGCATGCGGCCCTATGCGGACTCCGATCCGTCCGTCTGCCGAGACATAACGCCCGGCCAGCGACTCGAACGTCCGCTCGAACTCTTCGTAACGTCCATCGACGAACGCGGGACACACCACAGCCCGGATGCCGCTCCTAAACGCCGCTTCCGCCACCCGGTCCGCATGCCAGTACATATCGACGAATGTCGTCGTGCCGCCCAGCAACATCTCGGCGATTCCCAGCCGCGCACCCCAGTAGACATCCTCGCCGTCGAGCAGACCCTCGAACGGCCATATCTTCTCCTCGAGCCAAGGCATCAGCGCCATATCGTCGGCATAACCCCTCATCAGCGTCATAGCCGCATGATTGTGCAGATTCACCAAACCCGGCAGCAGAAACATGCCCCGGGCATCGATCCGGCGGATATCCGTTCCATAGCACCGTTCGAAATCGCGGACATCCGACTCCTGCGCACTCGCGAACACGATACGGCCGGCAGAAACGCCGACCGCACCGTGAAAATAACCGGGGTCTTCTCCGGGCGCCGCCGTCATCGGCAACACCCGGCAGTTTTCGATCAAAATATTCATATCCGACATAAAAACGGTCGATTGCATACTTTAGTACCGACTCGGAGGGCCGTAATCTTCTGCGGGCACGGCCCGGGGAACAGGCCGGTCTCACCGTTCCCGAAAGGGATTCGAAACTTCGTCCCGGAATCCGCACCGACACAGGCTTCCGACCTCACCTAAGAGAGCAGACGGCCGCACGATTCGACACACCGAATTTCCGCTTTTTACAATCCGACCGCAGGGATCCGGAACCGCAGGACGCATTCCCCAACCGGACCCATTTCCACCTAAACAGAGGCTTTAAGACGCTGTACAAAAAACGCGGAGGCGACGACAGAGACCGGCATATTAAAGCATATGATCGAGATAGAGCAAAAATCACGCAAACACACCCGGTATCGTACCGGCAATAAACAAAGATTCGGGAAAAGAATCGCACGGTCCCCCAGCCGTCGGTCTTCGCATTTCGGGAGGTATCCCGCCTTCCGGCATATCCATACCCGGAAACATGCCCCGCCGACCGCATCCGCAGGGCATCCGAAACGACCGGCAGCCTCGACGACGCTCCCGAACAGCAGCCCGGAACGCAACCGCCCCCTACGCCCGCCGGAATATCATCCGCCCGCCGTCGAGCAGAACGTCAGGGAACCACCGTTCCCCGGATCGTCACGACATGTTTTTCCGCCTGCGTATTGGCCGAAATCCGGATCGCCTTATGGAACGTCCCCTCCTGCCTGCGAGGATCGTAGCTCACCGTAACGACACCCTTTCCTCCGGGCGCCACCGGTTTGCGGGGCAGACGAACCCGGGTACACGAGCACGACACGTCGGCCCGCAACAACACGAGAGGCGCATCGCCCGTATTTTCGAACGTGAATTCCCGGACGACCGTACCGCCTTTCGACGATATTTCGCCCAAATCGGCGTTCTGCGCGTCGAACTTCAGCACAGGCTGTCCCCAAAGCGCTCCCGCCCACAGAACAGCCCAAAGGCATATCGAAAAAAATCTCATAACACCGAAGATTGTTCCACCCGCCGCTTCCGGCAGACAACTACTGCATCCGGAAATTGTAGGTAATGGTACCCCGCTGGGAAAGCGGAGCGTTCTCGTCCACATTGAACCGCGCCTGCCGAGCCGCCCGTAGCGCGGAATTGACCAGCGAACTGTTCTGGGTCGTGGAACCTTTGGAACGATACGAAGCCGAGGTCACCTTACCCTGCTGGTCCACGACGATTTCGATAATGACCCGTCCCTGATCGCGGGCACTGTAATCGGGCATGGGAAGCGCTCCCATCAACGAACGGCCGGTCAGACTCGCCGAGTTGCCGCTCGTGCCCGTGCCGGTCCCTTCGTGGCTTCCCTCGGGCGATCCGGCCGGATCGCCCTGGTTGCCGGTTCCGGTCCCCGTCCCCTCGCTCGTCGAGGCGCTACCTTCGGTCCGGCCGGGGAAAAGCGCCTTGCGGTTCACCTCCCTCGGCTTCTCGGCCGGTTTCTGCTGCGGCTTGGGCGTATCCTGTTTCTGTTCTTTTTTGGGCTTTTTCTCCACTTTCTTCTGTTCGATCACGGGAGCCTCCTCGTCGATCTCCTGCGTCATCTGCTCCTCCGGCTCGGCATCCTGCCGTTGCGAAGGCTGCTCCTGCCGCGGGGCCTCGGCCATCTGGTCGTTCGCAGGGAGATCCTCGCCGGGCGCAGCCTCGGCTACATTGCCGAAATTGATCATCAGCCCTTCGCCCTCGGACGGAATTTCGATACGGAACTTCACCAGCAGGAACAACACCAGAAGCAGCACCAAATATAGAAATGCGGCGACTCCTCCTACGACGCGCTGTTGCGTATTGCTTTCCTGATGAAACTCGATCATCGTTCTATTCGGGCCGCGTGGCCATGAAAAGTTGGAATTTATTTTTTCTGGCGATATTCATCACCTTGACGACCTCGCCCACAGGCACCGTTTCGTCGGCATGAAGCGACACGACGGGCTTTTCCTGCCCCTGAAGACGCGTCTGGAGAGCAGCTTCCAGCTGATCGAACGCGATGGGTTCCTTGTCGAGGTAGTAATGCAGATCGGGAGTGATGGATACCGAAGTAGCCGCCTTGTCCTTGATCTGGTTGGAGCTTTGCGGCAGAGTCAGCTTCACCGCATTGGGGTTGATCAGCGTGGTCGAAAGCATCATAAAAAGCAGCAGCAGGAAGATCAGGTCCGTCATCGACGACGAACTGAATCCCACTTCCACTTTCGACCCTCTCTTGATAGCCATATCCTACGGAATTTAAGTCTGTTCAACGAAAACCGGAACCGTCCGGCACTACTGTTCGATCGGCTGGTTGAGGATGTCCATGAAAGCGATCGAGTTGGCTTCCATTCTGAAGACCAGCTTCTCGATGCGGGCGACGAGGTAGTTGTAGCCGAAATAGGCCGGCACACCCACGATCAGACCGCCCACGGTCGTCACCATAGCCACATACATACCGCTGGCCAGCACCGTCATATCGACCGTACCGCCCGCCTGCGCCATGTTCATGAAGGCCTGCACCATACCCACGACCGTACCGAGGAAGCCGAGCATCGGCGCACCGCCGGCAATCGTCGCCAGAATGGGAAGTCCCGTTTCGAGTTTCGACACTTCGAGGTTAGCCACGTTCTCGATCGAGTTCTGCACGTCGCTCAACGGACGGCCGATCCGGCCGATCCCCTTTTCGATCATCCGGGCGATGGGCGAGTTGGTCGAGCGGCAGAGCTGTATGGCGGCATGGATCTTACCGTCGCAGATCAGATCGCGGATCCGGTTCATAAAATTCATATCGACCGACGAAGCCTTGCGGATCGCCCAGAACCGTTCGAAGAAGATAAAGACGGCCGCACCGCCCAGAATCAACAACGGCCACATCAGAAAACCTCCGGCCAAAAAAAGTTCTCCAAGTCCCATGGTCTTGGCTGTCTGCTCGGCAGCCACGGCTACCGGCTCGGTTGCTTGCAACAGGATCATCATATTTTTTTAATTTATTCGATTTTCATCTCCCGGTCCGTCGGCGCCCCGCCTCCGTTCCGTCCGCACATTCGCCGGTTCGGCACGACACCGAAGCGAGCCTTAGCGGTTCCCGATCCGCAAAAATACGTTTTTTCTCACAAAAGCCTGCGTTTTATTTCAAATTGTTCCGAATTATTTCCCCTGCTCCGACGGCTCTTCGTCCCCGCCGGCGGCAGCGCCGTCCATTTCGTCCTCCGCAGGCTCCCCGCGCAGCGCAGCGGCCCGTTCCGCCCTCCGTTCCCGCCGGAAACTGCGCCGTTCCTGCGTCCGGCGACGGATATTGCGGAACACGTCGCCCAGATTGTCGAAACTTTCGCGATAGGAGATACCGACCCCGCTCTCCTGCAGCCCCTGGTTCTCGTCGAAACGGTCGATCGTGCGGGTAAAGGCCTTCACCTTGAGGTTGCCCGCCCGGTCGAGCAGCAGACTCAGCGTCACGTCGCCCGTCAGGCTGTTGGCCGTCCGGTTATTGACCGGCATGCCGTTCCCCGTATCGTAACTCACGTCGCCCTCCAGAATGAGCCGGTCCTTGATAAGTTCCCCGTAAAATTCCGTGCCGAACTCGTCCGAGGTCTCCTCGCTCTTGGGCCTGTACTTGGGCGCCAGCCGGAACCGGTCCGTCGAAAGCAGGCTGCTCAACTGGTTCGACAAAAAGTCGATACCGGTCACCGTAGCCCCCATGGCGCCGATATTGAGGTTCGAACTGCCGCCGCCCGTGTTGTCGCTGTAAAAGCTCTGCGTGGCCAGCAGCCAGAGAAACTGCGTGGAAACCATCTCCTGCGTGTTCATCGCGTTGCGCACCAGACTCTCGGTCTCCGGATCGGTATTGGGCACACTGACATCGAACGTGATGGAAGGCTGCGTAAGACGGTCCGAAAGACGAATCAGGCACTCCACGGGCACATTGCGGCGGCTGCTCTGGGCGCTGCCGCCGAGCAACGGGGCGAGCGAGGCTTTCAGCTTGTAGACTGCCGTGACATCGAGATGCGCGTTCACCGGGTCTCCGGTCCACTGGATGCTGCTTCCGTCCTCGATGATGAAATTCCGCGTGGCGAAATTCTGCAACGAGAACCGGTAGTTCCCTTCGGTGATGGCATAGTCGCCGTAAATGGTAAACTCCTTATCGACAGGATTGACATGCAGATTGAGCGTTCCGTTGCCGCGCCCCCGGAGCATATTGTCTCCCGTCTGGTCGAGCGTCAGCTGCATCTCGGCGTTGGGCCGCACGTCGAGCGTCATTTTTATATCCATGTCCGACCGGGCCTGCGGATCGCCTCCGATCCGGCGGGCGAGCGACCGTCTGCGCCGACGGACCGCGGCCAGACTGTCCGAAACGCCCCGTTGCGGGTCCTTGAAAACGATGAAGTCGGCGGCCGATATGTCGGAGGCATTGCCCAGCGGCAGATAAAAACGGGTTCCGTCGGCCGACGCTGCCACGATATCCATCCCCACGCCGGATCTGTCGCCCCGGATCGTTCCCGAACCCGAGGCATAGACCGTTCCGTAAAACAGATCGTTATGCGTCGCATTCGTATTGAGCACCAGCATTTTTTCGGGCCGTACATGGACATGGTAGGTCAGGTTGCGCGGGTTGGCGAAACTGAAATCCATGTCGAATCCCGCCCGGTTGCCCTCGGGATCGTACAGCACGGAAGGCCGGAGCGTGAGCGTATTGTCTTTCACATCGATTGCACCCTCCGGCATCGAATAGGTCACATTGGTATAATCCACCGTCGTCGAGAAAGCGTTCACCGCGATATTTCCGTTCAGCATCGCCTTCCGGTCGGGATTGGAAAGCACCAAACGGGCTTCGGCCTCGCCCTTCGATCCGCGAAGTACGCCCTTGAGCACGGGGTCGAGCAACGCCATATCGATTTTCCGCAGGTGTATGTCGGCCCGGTAACGTCCGTCGTCGGGCGTATAGTATCCGTCTACGATGGCATCGCCCAGCTTACGGTCCGACAGCCGGAAACGGGCCTGACGGGCAGGGAAATCCCATCGGCTCTCGAAACGCATGGCCGCCAGCGGCGTGTCGTTCACCCGCATGCTGTCGAAATCGATACCGGCACGGAGCACGCCGTCCCGGAAAGCCGAAATCAGCTCGGCCGTACCGTTGGTATAGCCGCTGATTCGGTATCCCTGCCGTTCCGCGAAACGGGAGAAAGGCCGGAGATCGAAATCGGTCAGCGTCAGACGCAGCGTATCGCAGTCGCTACGTGAGGCCGTTCCGTCGATGGTCAGACGCTGAGGACCGTTGGACAGGCTGAAACGGTCTACCGCCAGCCGGGTCGAATCGTAGACGATCTCCCGCGCCCATATGTTCCACGTCTGCCCGTTCGAAGAGAACGTGGAGGGATTGAACCGCACCGCGATCTGAGGTACGCCGGTCGAATCGGCCTGCAATGTCGAGGTCGTGCTGACCATCGCATAGGTTCCGCTCTCGGCGTCGTTGAACCGTGTGGCCAGATTGATCCGGTTCTCCTTCGCTCCGCCGATCACCGAGAAGTCGGGCATGTAGATGCCCTTGACGAACACATCGGCCGCCGTGACGAACAGCGAGATCGAATCGGCCTGATTGCGACAGGAAGCCTTGAGGTCCGAAACGAAAAACCGTTCGTTCTCGATCGACTCCGAATCGAGCCGGAGCGAGAAAATATCGCTCTCGGGATTGAACAGGAAGCTCAGATGGGTTCCCTGCGACAGTTGCAGTCCCGGAGAAAAAATTCCCGCCACATTGTTGGCCTCCTTGACATTGACGTCCAGCAGATAGTAACTGTCGATCCGGGCGGCCTCACCCCGGGCCGGGGCCGGAGGAGCGGCGCTACGGTCCCTCACCGACATCGAGGGCAGATAGGAGCGCAACGTATGGGTAAAATACGCGAACATGTCGCCGTAGCCCAGCTTCCCCTTCAGCTCGGCGTCCGCGAACGAGGAATAGAATCCCAACCGCTTGCGTGCGCTGTTGTTGTCGGCCTCCATGCGGATGTTCCCGGTCCGGACGGTATCGATATGGTTGATGTAGGTCATGCCGTTGATCTCGACCGTCCCGTTGATATTGTCGAGCGACGTACCCGAAGCCTGGGCATGCAGATCGCAGCGAATCCGCGAAATGCTGTCGCGCCGGTTGAAATTCAGCTTATGGAGATCGGCGTTTTGCAGATGCAGATCGAAATGGTACGCCGGCAGCGAATCGCTGAAATCCAGATCGCCGTTGAAGTCGAACGCAATGTTCGGATCGGCCGAGGCGATGTTGCCCGTGAACTTCCGGTTTTCGAACCGACCGTCCAGCGCCAGATCGCCGTAGGCGTATCCGTTGAACTCCAGTTTCGGAATCCGGGCACGGGCCTGCATGCCGAAAGCCTCGCCGAAAACGCCCGTCACGTCGGCACCCAACGTAACGCGTCCGAGTTTACGGACATCGAGCAGCCGTCCCGTTTCGAAATCGGCCGTCTCGACCGAGCCCCTGAACGACGCGGCCGCATGCTCCGAGGGTCCGACGTCGAAACGTACGGTCGCACGGCCCAACTCGGTATTCAGATCGCCCGAAGCGGTAAAATCGCGGAACAGGCCGTCGAAATGTCCGCTGAAACCGATTCGGCCGGCCCGCTCGACCATCGGCAGATTCTTTCCCAGCGACGTACCGGCGATATCCTGCAGGATGTATTCGACATCGGCGGCATTCGTCTGCAACGAGGCGACATCGAAGACGAACCGCGTATTCTCGACGTCGGGCAGTCCGTCGATGGCGAACCGCAGCCCGACCTTCGTATCCCGCACGGTGACCTCGCCGATGCTTCCTTTCATCGCTGCCACGGGACCGTTCACCGTGCCGGAAGCATCGCGGAACACGCTCTGCCAGTCGCGCAGCCCCTGTGCGAAATAGGCGATCGTCCGGAAACTGACCAGAGAGCGATTGAATTCGGAACGGATATTCACCCGATGGAGAAAATCGCCGTAGCTTTTCCAGGTATCGTAATCGAAGTACAGATAAGAGAGCCGCGCATCCGACTCCGACGTCCGGATACGGAGCCGGTCGAAGTGCATGCCCGTTCCCGAAATCATAAAACGGGGCGTGGTCAGGTTCTCGATACGCAGTCCGCAGCGCTCCCGCAGCGAAAGCGAGTCGATCGACAGGGTCACACTGTCGTTCACGACGGAGATATCGCTGACCCGGAGGTTGAAATCGCGCACGTCCAGATCGGTGAAATTGACGCCGTATTCCCGGGGCCGGATATCGAACTTGCGGTGACGGAAGTCCATGCCACTGATCGCCAGCGATCCGGCCGTCAGGCGGAACGGTTTCCGCTCCTTCTTGTGTTTCCGCCTGACTTTCTGGAGAATCTGCCAGAGGTTGGTCCGACGCGTACTGTCCTGCATCAGGCGGAACCGCACGTCCTCGAGCGACACGTCGCCCAGCGCGACCGTACCGGAAAAAGGACGGAGGCTGCGCAACGGGACGACGACCCGCCCGGCATAGAACATCGTGTCGCAGTGATAGTCCAGCACGCACAGCCCGTCGATGGCGACGCGGTTGAACAGCCGCAGCCGCACCCTGTCGAACGTCACTTCGGTCTCCAGCTTGTCACTGAGCATACCCGCCGCCTGCCGGACGGCAAAATCCTGCACGGGCTGCCAGTGCAGCGCCAGCGACAGGAACACGGGCAAAATTATCGACGACAGGACGACCGCCGAGACGAAAGATAGTATTATTTTTATAACTTTGCCCATCGGGAATCACTCGCCCGGAGAGTCGTCTTCCGATCCGCCGTCCACGGTCGCGAAACCGGCTGCGGACGGCGCAGAACCCTGCCGAAACGAGCTACAAGTTTACTAATTTTCGAACAAATATTAAAGCCGAAATGGATATTACGATCTTGGGTATCGAATCTTCGTGCGACGACACGTCGGCCGCCGTCATCCGGAACCGGAAACTGCTTTCGAACGTAATCGCCAGTCAGGAAGTGCATCGCAAATACGGAGGCGTGATTCCCGAGCTGGCCTCGCGCGCGCACCAGCAGAATATCATTCCGGTCGTCGATACGGCGCTCAAGGAAGCGGGCGTCGCTCCCGAAGAACTGGACGGGATCGCCTTCACCCGGGGACCGGGCCTGCTCGGCTCGCTGCTCGTGGGCGTTTCGTTCGCCAAGGGATTGGCCCTCTCGCACAATATTCCGATGATGGAGATCAATCACCTGCAAGGCCACATATCGTCCCATTTCATCGACCTGCCCGACCGCGATCTGCCCCATCCGTCCTTTCCGTTTCTATGCCTGCTCGTCTCGGGCGGACATTCCCAGATCGTCTTGGTCCGGGACTATGCCGAGATGGAAATCATCGGCACGACGATCGACGACGCTGCCGGCGAGGCTTTCGACAAATGCGCCAAAGTCATGGGGTTGCCCTATCCCGGCGGTCCGGTCATCGACCGGCTCGCGGCACAGGGCGACCCGAAACGGTTCCGGTTCGCCAAACCCTCGGTAGACGGATTCGATTACAGCTTCAGCGGACTCAAAACCTCGTTCCTCTATTTTCTCCGCGACCGGATGCACGAGAATCCTGATTTCATCGAACAGAACAAGGCCGATCTCTGCGCTTCGCTCCAGAGCACGATCATCGATATCCTGCTCGGCAAACTCGTCAAGGCGGCCAAACAACACGACATCCGCGAAATCGCCATCGCCGGCGGCGTATCGGCCAACTCGGGTCTGCGCGACGCCATCGTGCGGGAAGGCGCCAAAAGAAAATGGAACACCTACCTGCCCGAATTCAAATTCACGACCGACAACGCCGCGATGATCGCCATCACCGGTTACTTCAAATACCAACGGGGCGAATTCGCCGACATGTCGGTCGCTCCGCTGGCCCGCATCAGCGCCCTGTAATCGAGTTTTCGATCCCTCGACGGAAAAACGCAGATCCCCGGTTTTCCCTCTCGACCGGCTCTTTTCGGCACACCATCACGGCAACGACCGTTCGCTCGGGACGATAAATCCCCGCGCGGCCGTCGTTGTTCCCGAACGGATTTACCCATGAAACGAAATTCCCCGATTACAATCAGAGCATATGCGCCGACAGACAAAGATTCCCTGATGAATCTGATCGACCTGAATACTCCCCGTTTTTTCGCGAAAGAAGAGGCGGACGACTTGAGCAGATATTTAGACAAGGAAATCGAGCTCTACTATGTCTTGTCGGTAGACAAGAAGATCGTCGGGTGCGGCGGAATCAATTTTGCGGAAAACAAGACTGTCGGGAAAATCAGCTGGGATATCATCCATCCCGATTTTCAAGGCCGATCTCTGGGAACGCTGTTGCTGAAACACCGACTCGAAGTGTTGCAATCCATCGAAAGCATCCGGAAAATAACCGTACGAACTTCGCAAATCGCCTACAAGTTCTACGAAAAACAGGGATTTATCCTGCATGAAATAAAAAAAGATTACTGGGCCGAAGGCTTCGACATGTATTATATGGAATACAACGGCTATTAAACGACGACCGTACGATCCGGACCTCCGATAATCAGCGACTTCGCAAATCCGACCGCAAAAGCATACAGCCGTCGGCAACCGTACTCCATCGTCCCGTCGGTACTCTCAGGACTGCGCACCGGTCAGTTCTCGTAGCTGCGACTGTCGGAACACGAAATACCATTGCGGTCCTTCCGACCGACATCCGGTCCGAGAAGCAGATTTCTTTCGCAATCGC
>UROX01000016.1 GCA_900549685.1 uncultured Alistipes sp. | reverse complement strand
CTCGACAGGGCAAACCTCCCTCCGACAACAGAACTTCCGATACGGACGCGAAAGAACATTCCATGCGAAAAACGAAAGGCGATCATACCCGTTCGCATCCTCTTCGTCCAAGGATTGTCATTTCCCGCTCCGGACCGCCATCGCACCTCCTCGGCAAGATTCGAGAACAGAAATCCCGAAAACCGCTGCACGAACTTTTTCCGATACATGCAAAGCATATATCCGTAAAAAACAGGATGGAAAATGTTTTCCATCCTGTTTTTTACGGATCGTCCGACCCGGAACCCGGCCTTCGGGTCAGAAGGCCAGAATCGGACGGGCTACGGCATCGTAATCGAAATATTCCGTCATGCACTCGATCGTTCCGTCCGTACCGATGTTCATCACGCAGGACGTTTCATCGGCATAGGGTGTCGAGGCCCACAGCGAGCAGGTTTTGTAATACGATTCCGTGACGAAAAGTTCTTCCTTGTCTTCCGCCGGAATTTCGGACATCGTAGAATTGAACTGCGCGATGACATCGTAGTCGGTCTTTTCCGAGCAATACCACGTAGCATCCTGACTGAGCGTCTGCCACTCTTTCATATAAGCGGCCACGCCGCCTCCGCACAGGTTGGCCATCATGTCCCACAATTGTCCGGTACTGGGCAGGAACCATCCGCTCGTCGTTTCAGGCGCCGCGAGCGAGAACCCGTTCAGCGTCCAATTGAAGGCCGGCATCTTGTCCATCCGACCGTCGTAGGCCTCTTTCACCGTCATGGTTTCGGCACGACCGTTCACGTTCTTGTACCACGTCGAAGCCAGTTTGGCACCTTTGAGAGCAGAAAATCCGAAGTCGGAAGACCACCAGGTCGTCTGTTTTTCCTCTCCGTGCGCGCTTTTGACCGCCACTACGTACCCGTGCGTATAACCGGCCTCCCTGTCGCTTTCGGCAATGCGGTCGCCGAACGTTTGAAATACGATGCCGATCACCGTTTTACCTGCTTTGGGCGCGGGTTTGACATCCGCCCACACCGGATTCAACCCGTCGGCCTCGATGCTCTGAAGACCGCCATCGCTCCACGTACCGTCGGAATAGAAATAGTCGCCGATCTTGGGCTCGGGTACGATAACCGTCACCACGCAACTGTCAGCAGCATCGCCCGCGGCAGCACGGATGACGGTCGTACCTGCGGCTACGGCCGTGACGACACCGGCCTCGACGGTAGCGATCGTCTCATCGTTCGACGTCCATGTAACGGTCGGATCGGTGGCATCGTCCGGAGAAACGGTCGCGGTCAGCGTCTGCGTACCCTCCACTTCGAGCGTAATTTCATGTTCGTCGAGTGCAACGCTCGTCACGACGATGGGCAACACGGTCACCGTACAGGAGGCTTCTTTTTCGCCGACGGTAGCGGTAACGACAGCCTGTCCCACGGCGACAGCCGTCACCATACCATCGCTGACGGTCGCTACGGCTTCGTTATCCGAAGACCATACGACACTCTGGCCGATCGTTTCGAGCGGAGGCGTCACGAGCGCCGTGAGCGGGGAGATCTGTCCTATCGTAAGGGCGAGTTCCGTTTTGTCGAGCCGGACCGTGATTTCCGGCACGTCGTTTTCATCGTCTTTACAGGACAACATGCACAGCGAGGCACAGATGAGCAACAACGATGTCTTCAAAAATTTTTTCATGTCATTTTGGTGTTTGAGTTCGTTTCGCATCGGAACGACCGGTACAAAGAGATGCAGTCCGTTTTCGGAGAACATCTTCCCCGACTTTTCCTTGATCGAGACAAATATAACGAAAAACGGTCGTTTGCTCGTCGTTTCGTCTTGCAAAAGAGCGGAAACCGTAAAAACAACAACCTTTTTCACCGGTTTCCGGAACCGAATACCGGCTCGGACCGCCGCCGTTTCGCCGAATCCGTTTGGACAATCCGGATATTTTTCTCATTTTTGTATCCGGTTATTCCCTTTTACAAGTCGGACGAATGAAAATTTCATGCGCGGGACCTCCATGCCGCGAGGGGAAAATTGTTTTTGTTTTTTCCGGACAAAAATTCTACGGAGATGTCGCATTAGCTTCGACAACGTCAAACATTTGAAAAACAACAAGTCACGAAGGACAGGCCGTTCATCGGCCCGTCCTTCGGAAGGGGTTCTTTGACATGTTGTTTTTCGGTCGGCCCTGCCGGGCGCCGACCGGTTCAGGTAACCATAAATGTTTAACGTTCAAAGCTATTTTACGATGAAAAAAGAATTCGAATCCGTCTCTCCCCGAATCGATCTGTATTACGAACTGGCAGCCTCTTCCCGGAACGGTTCGGTCCGTATCTACGGCCAGTCGCTCGACGAAATCTGCCGACGACACGCCGACCTTGTCGCCCAAGCGGGAAATCCCGACCTGCGAGCCATCGAACAGGGCCGTTACGCCATTTTCATGCTGCAACAGCTCGACCGCCTGAGCGATCCGCGCTCCGTCGCGCTGAAAAGAATCGTCGCCCTGCTCGAACAGGCCGTCGCCACGCTGGAGAAATCGCAAAACCGTTCGTGCAGACGGTACCGTCCCATCGTCCGCACTTTCGGCGAACGACTGGCCGAAGCGGTCCGACTGAGCGGAGACATGCCTTCGGAGCCGACGGGAACACTCCGAAAGGAATGATGCGGAACCGAATCCGCACACCGGTCGGCAAACACACTACAACACTTCCCGAAAAGCAGCTGCCCGACGATCATTCGAGGCCTCCGGAAGCGATTCCGGAGGCCTCGTTCCGTTCACACGGACGGCATCCGACGATCCCGACGAGGGATCGGACGAAGCGTTCACCGGCACAAACCCTCGCAAAACGACGGAACCGCAAACGCCGGCCGCCCGCATACAGATCGACGCCGTGCACCTTTCACAGAAAAGCCTCTCCCGGAAACAATCGCAAAACGACACATTTCCGGCACCTTGTCCGTATCGCGACTCTTTATCCGGACGCAGGCCACGTGCAGTTCGACCTACAAGACCCGGCGAGGAGAGGCCATTTCCGACCGGCCCTCTCCCCGTCGAAGCCTAACCCGTACGGGGAAAGTACGGCATCACGCACCTCCCGCCGGCATGTCGCAAAACATAACGAAAAAGGGACCGCAACCGATCCCTCCCTCCGTAAATAATCTGCGACATGTTCTATATTACCGCCGCGCTCCGTAGGTTTCGTCCCGGCGGCTCTCTCCGGCGGCAGGGAAACAGGCCGGCACTTTCTGACGGACCCGCCCCGTGGCCGCCCACTCGGCGCCGCGCGACAACAGCGTCTGGAACCCGACGCACTGCATCGAGGGGTTTTCTTCCGGCGAGGCTCCCGCATGTCCGAGCATCAGGTGAAAAATCCGGGCCTTATGATAATCGACCGTAAAGACGAGCGGTTCCTCGCGGCCCGATCCGCCTCTCGACGGATCGGCATAGGCCGAATAGAGCATCACCCCCACGTTAGCGGGTCCGCGCATCCGGTCGTACAACTCGTCGGTCGCATGCAACCACTCGGCAGGCAGTCCCCGCGTAACGGGATGGGACATCGCGTGACCGTGCATGACATATTCGCGCTGCTCTCCGTGCGATCCGCCGGGTCCCGCACTCCGGTCGCAGACCCACCGGCCGTTCTCATAATACAGATAAGGCCCCCACCGTTCGTCGCGGCCTTCCCAACCGCCCAGAGCGACGATGCGGTTGAACTCGTCCCAGCCGGCGAAAGCGTTGTTCGCCGCATGGTAGACGACCAGTCCGCCGCCGCCACGCAGATAACGGACGAAAGCGGAATCGGTCGCCGCAGGCCACCGGTCACCATTGTAGTCGAGCACGACGACGTCATAGGCTCCGAACTCCGGCGCGAAACCGCTCATATCCTCTCCCGGTCCGGGCGAAACGGCGACCGAGACGACGAAGCGGCCGGTGTTTTCCAGTATGGATTTCAGCACCCGGTGACTCACGGACCAATTATGGTTGTTCTGCCCCGTGACGATCAGCGCCCGAATGGGCTTAACCGCCCGTGCAGGCATCCCTATCGAAAGAAGCAGACATAAAAGACAATTGAAAATCCTGTTGTTCATAACGAGAGTTCCATAAAATAAACTACGATCATATACTCCGGAAAACGAGGTGACTCTACGCCTTTCCGATTTCATCAAGTACCGACTTCCGTTTCCGCCGGTCGGGGTCTCGCGACCGAGGCGCGTTTACGACTCCGCCCCGCCGGCATCGCAGGAGCTTCGGCCCCGCAAGGTTTCGGCAGACCGCCGGTGCCAAAATCGCATGGAACCGCCGGACATTGTATCCGCGACACGCGACCGCCGGCCGTAACCGCTGCCCGCTCTATCGATAAATCGGGACGTGCCCGTATGCCGCAACGGCCGAGACAGCCACGGGAAAACACGGCCCAAAAAAGGGGAGCGGAGTGCGCTTCGTCCTTTTCGGTTACAATTCCCGAATCCAGATATTCCGGAAACGGATCGGGTTGTGGTGATCCTGCAGGAAGATCGGGCCTTTGCCGTGCGCGATGGTTCTGGGGAATCCGATGAACTCGGTCGTTCCCAGAATCAAGGTGTTGTTCTGCACCAGTACGCCGTTGTGCAGCACCGTGACCCGACCGTGCGACTGCAACGATCCGTCCTCCTTGAAGCGGGGAGCGGTATAAATGATATCGTAGCTGTTCCACCGGCCCGGTTTACGGCATGCGTTCACCAGCGGCGGCGTCTGTTTGTAGACGCTGCCGGCCTGTCCGTTGGCATAGGTTTCGTTGTCGTAGTTGTCGAGAATCTGGATTTCGTAAAGCCCTTGCAGAAAAACGCCGCTGTTGCCGCGTCCCTGACTCTCGCCGACGATCTCCGTCGGAGTGCTCCACTCGAGGTGCAACTGACAGTCGCCGAACTCCTGTTTCGTGCGGATGTCGCCCGAACGGGGAACGACCGTCATAACTCCGTTCTCGACTTTCCACGGAACGGGCGCATCCGATCCGCGACTCTGCCACCGGTCGGCCGTCTGATCGCCGGCCCCCAGCAATACGATGGCGTCCGAAGGCGGAGCGAGAAAGGGAATGTCCTCGTCGCCCGGCGTAACGATACGGGGCTGCGGTTCCCAGAATTCGGACATGGCATGCGTCATGGGTTCGGGCTGAGGATACTGTTTCTTTTCCTGTGCGGAAAGGGCGGATGCCGAGCCGATACACAGCAGGGCGATTCCGAGCGTCGTTTTCATATTCATGGTAGGTCGAATTAAGGTTTACTTTCGATGCGGAGACACTCCCGCAGAAACGGTGGCTTCCGTCACAGCACTTTCGCCGGAAACGGACGGGCTGGCCGTCTCTCCGGGTTCCTGCGGATCGTCCGGCGTTCCGGGATCTTCGGGCTCGTCCGGACGCAGTCCGCCTTCGCCGCTCACCGGCCGAAGATAGAGCATAACGAATTCGGGACGGTCTTCCTGTTCCTCATAACCGGCGGGATGCGTATAGGAAAGCCTCAGTCCGACACTCCGTACCGTATCGATAGCCTGCGGGCGGATCTGCAACACGACCTCCGACCGGAGCGTATCGCTCGTGACGAAAACAGCCTCGGACGACACGAAATCGAACATTTCCGGCCGCAGGGCCGTCGTCGAATCGGCGACCGTACCGACGACGACGCGATCGGTCTTGTGGCGGATACCGCCGAGACGGAGAACGGGCAACGCGAATTCGACCGGTTCGCGCTGCGTCGTATCCACATGCAGCGTATCGGCCGAACGGTCGAACCAGAACGCATCGCGCGAAGGACCGTCCACCGCCGTAATGCGGACGAGGGTGCGATCGTGACGACGGACACCCTCCGGAACATCGTCATACCGATATTCGAGCCTCAGTCCGACGGTCAGCGTCTCGGCGGAGAGCGATTGCGGATGCACGATCATGCGGATTTCGGACCGAACCGTATCGGGATCGGCGAACCGGACCACCGGCGTAAGGATTTCATAATTCTCGGGATCGCGGGCCGTCGTCGTATCGGACAGCACGACGAACCCGACGGTATCCGTATCGAAAACTCTGCCCCGCATGCGGAACACGGGCACCGAAATCGTGTCGGGATCCGTCCGCGTAGAATCGACCTTGAAATCGAAGGCGGCATTGCGGAACCAGTAAAGATCCGTATACAGATCGGGATCGTCGCCCTTGAGGCATCCGCCCATACCCGCCGCGACGGCGACGAGAGCGGCGAGGGACAAACAGACGGACAGTCCGCGCGAGCGGAAAATCTCCTTTCCGGCAGCGCGAAGCGAAAACCGGTTTCTGTGTATTCGGCAATCCCGCCGACGGGTGGCGTATCGTATCTTCATCGTATTCTTTTACAGGCGACTATAACACTCCGACATAACCCGGACTCCCGACGGCATTTTCGATTCCCGCCGAAGCGATCCGCAGCCGCGGCCGCATTTTCGAATCGGCTTTTCGCAGCGCCTCGGCAGGGGCTTCGAGACACAGCCCGAAATGTGCGGAGGCGACGCCGAATGCAGGCATACCGAATACATATAATCGCGTTTTCACGGATCGGGAGTACCGAACCCGCTCCGCCGTTGCCGCGGACGAATCCGGAATCAAAGTTAAAGGTAATTTTTCATTTTCCGACATCCCGTACGAATTTCTCCGGTTTTCGGGCACCGCAGAACGTTTTACGGAACATTCGAGCAAAAATATGGATAGCTCACGAAAAAAAAGCCCGACGAAAAGCCCTAACATTGCACTGTATATAAACCTCTTCCGGTGCGGGATTTCGCCCCCGTCCGGATGAATGAAATATTACGGGTTAGTCCGGTAATGTTCAGTTAGGTAAAGTTGGGTTAAGTTAGGTTGGGTCCGGTGTGTATATCCATACACCCGGACCTTTTTTCGTCGGCCGCCTGGGGAATGTTCCGCGTTTTGTTTATTTTTGTACAAAACCTCACAAACCCAATGAACCGATGAACTCCGATGTACGAATCCTCCCGGGCAAGACGCTTCTTCTGTCCCTGTGTCTCGTCCTGACGATTTTTGCGGGACAGGCCGAAAGCCGGTCCGGAAAATCCCGGAAAACCTATGCGAACCCGGTCCGGACGACCGACGGACAGCCCATCCGCCTCGCCGATCCTTTCGTCTACCGCCACGACGGGGTCTATTACATGACCGGGACGACGGCTTCGGCCGAAGCCGAGGGCTTCGACTATTACACCTCCGACGACCTCGTCGAATGGACATACCGCGGTCCGCTGTTCCGCAAATCGCCCGACCATTTCGGAGTCGGAGCGTTCTGGGCTCCCGAAGTGAAATACTACGAGGGCAATTTCTACATGACATACAGCTGCCTCGATGCGCAGAGGGGCCTTCTGCTCTCCTGTCTGGCTGTCAGCCCGACGCCCGGAGGCCCGTTCCGCGAACTCTATACACCCTGGTTCGACCGGGGATATTCGGCTATCGACTGCCACATTTTCGTCGATGACGACGAACAGCGGACGCCCTATCTTTATTTCAGCAAAAACGGGCACGAGAACGGTTACAGTTACGGAGAGAACTACGTCGTGCCGCTCCGCAAGGACCTTTCGGTGTCGGACGAAGAGCCGCGGCTCGTCTCACGGGCCTCGCAGGAATGGGAGAAAGTGCGATGGGACATCAACCGCTGCAACGAAGGAGCGTTCGTCTTCAAAAGAAAAGGGATCTATTACATGACCTACTCGGCCAACGACACGGGTTACTCACATTACGGAATAGGCGTAGCGACAGCCCCCCATCCGCTGGGTCCGTGGACCAAATACGAAGACAATCCGCTTATGACGACCGACCTGTCGAGAGAGACATCCTCGCCCGGACACAATTCCATCGTGGAATCTCCGGACGGCAAGGAACTGTTCGTCGTCTACCACCGGCATGCCGACCCTCGGGGCGAGCGCCCGTCCTTCGACCGTGTCGTCTGCATCGACCGGCTCTATTTCGACCGCGAAGGACGGTTGCGGACCCTCGGCCCTACTTCCGATCAGCAGAAGGCGCCCCGGGCCGTCCGTCCGCATCGGCCCTCCGACCGGGGAACCGCGCTGCAATAACACTCCGAACCGACAACCGACCTTAACCGCAATACCGATGAAAAAAACGACATTCCTACTATCGGCCGCCGCGCTTCTGCTGTGCGGAGCAGCCGTGGCCCAGAACCCCATCGTCCCGCCCGGCGTGTTCCTCGCCGATCCCGAAGGCCATCAATGGAAAGACGGGAAACTCTACCTGTACGTCTCCCGGGACGAGAGTCCGGACGACTACTGCTCGTCGCGTTACGACCTGCTCTCGACCTCCGACCTGAAAAACTGGACGATCCACGAACGGGCCTTTGCTTCCACCGGCGAAGGCGACGAAGTCCCGTACAGCGATGCGGTCCTGTACGCCTCGGACGCTGCTTACCGCGACGGGAAATATTACCTCTATTACAGTATGCCCGACCGCCACTCGGAGGGCGTGGCCGTATCGGATTCCCCGGCCGGTCCGTTCCGTGACGGACGCCCCGTGCCGGACGTGGCGGGCATCGACCCGGCGGTCTTCATCGACGACGACGGACAGGCCTATTATTATTGGGGACAGTTCGCCGCCAAGGGAGCCAAACTCAAAGACAACATGACGGAGATCGACCTCTCGACCGTAACCGACTCGCTGGTCACGGAAAAAGATCATTACTTCCACGAAGGCAGCAGCATGCGCAAACGCAACGGCATCTACTATATGGTCTATTCCCATCTGCGCAAGGGGCGTCCGACCTGCATCGGCTATTCGATGTCCCGCTCGCCGCTGGGACCGTTCCGCTACGGCGGCGTCATCGTCGATAACGCGGGCTGCGATCCCGAATCGTGGAACAACCACGGTTCGATCTGCGAATTCGACGGCCGCTGGTACGTGCTCTACCACCGGACGACCAACGGCACCCGCTCGTTGCGGAAGGTCTGCATCGAACCGATCGAGTTCAACGAAGACGGCACGATCCGCGAGGTCGAAATGACCTCGCAGGGCGCGGGCGATCCACTGGACGCATTTTCGAAAATAGGCGCCGAACGCGCCTGCCTCCTGTGGGGCAACACCCGCATCCGCACCTGCGCATCCGACCGTGAGGAACTGGGCGGCATCCGCGACGGCGATTATGCCGTATACAAATACCTCGATTTCGGCGAGGGTGCCGACGGGTTCTCGGTGGATGTGACGCCCGGCGCGGGCGGACGGCTCGAAGTGTGGATCGACAACCTGTGGACGCCTCCCGTAGCGGTCGTGGACGTGCCGGCAGGAAACGACGGAAAAACGATCACGATAGAAGCTCCCGAAATGAAACCGACCCGAGGCGTCCACGAGCTCATTCTGCGCTTTACGGGAGACCGCGGGGCGGACGAACTGTTCAGCGTGGATGCGTTCCGTTTTCTGAAAAAATAAACGGGCATGCTCCCGCATAGCCTATGCGCCCCGCCGCACCGGCGTCTTCCGATACACCGACGAACATCCGGTTCCGCGGATCGTACAGGCAGAAAGCCCTCCGACGCCAACCGGACAGCCCCGATCCGACGGGGAATTCGGGATCGTAGTCTGGAATACACCGCCTGCCCTCGGCACAAAAACATATAACCCGAACAACCGCACCCGATCGTAAACCCAATCCCGCACTTCATGCAACGACTATCGACACTCGTGCTGGCAGGAAGTCTCTTCCTGCTTTCGCTGCCCTTTTCCGGCACGGCACAGACCCGGCCCATGAGCTGGACGGCCCAGGATGCGCTGGGCCGCCGCATCGGCACGGACCAGTATCCCGAAACCCGCGAGGGGAAGACCGTGGGCATGTTTTTCGTCATCTGGCACGGCACGAGCGGTTACGACCGCTACATGCCTCAGCTGCCCGACGAGGGAGTGCTGCCCCCGCAACCTTCCGACACACTCAGCCCCTATGACAACCAGCGGCTCATGGAGGAGAGCCCCTCCGATCCGCAGTACGGACCCACGCTGGTTTTCCACCACTGGGGCGAACCCTATCTGGGCTACTATCTGGCGGACGACCGATGGGTCATCCGCAAACACGCCCAGATGCTCACGGACGCCGGCGTGGACGTCATTATTCTCGACCTGACCAACGCAGTGATCTACCTGCCCCAGATTCTCACGTTGTGCGAAGAGTACGCCCGCATCCGCGAACAGGGCGGACGGACGCCGCAGCTGTCGTTCATTTTCAATACGAAAGCTCGGGAAACACTCCAGCGCCTCTACGACAATTTCTACGCGAAAGGACTCTATGAAGAACTGTGGTTCCGATGGAAAGGCAAACCGCTGGTGCTGTGCCCGCCGCAGGACGTGACGCCGCAGATGGCCGAGTTTTTCACCACACGGCATTCGTGGTTCTGTTCGCTGCCCGAATGGGAATGGTTCGGCGACGGAAAAGACAAATGGCCGTGGGCCGACTACTACCCCCAGCGGGCCGGATGGCACGAATCGCCCGACCGGCCCGAAGCGGTGGCCGTCGCACCTGCCACACATCCCATCACCGACGGCGGACGGGTACGGCGCGTGGGCCGGAGCTACCACGACGGAGCGCAGCCGGACAAAAAACACCAGCACTCCGAACAGGGACTCTGTTTCGCCGAACAGTTTTCACGGGCTATGGAAATCGACCCCGAGTTCATCTTTTTCGCCGGATGGAACGAATGGATGGCCATCCGTCTGACCAACAACGGAGAGTTCATCAAATGCGGCGACCGCGACATCGAAAAGGGCGACACCTTTTTCTGGGACCTGTACAACCACGAATACAGCCGCGACATCGAGCCGCTCCGGGGCGGATTCGGTGACAACTACTACTATCAGCTGGCCGACTTCATCCGCCGCTATAAAGGGACGGAACCGGTCGCCACGCACCGCATGCGCCACAAGATATCGCTCTCCGATTTCGGAGCGTGGGATCGTGTCGGGGCCTCCTACGCCGACGACCGGGGCGACGTCTATCACCGCGACCATCCCGGCTATGGACGTATCGGGCAGCTGGTCAATACGACCGGCCGCAACGACATCGTCGAAGCGAAAGTGGCCAACGACGGCAGGAATCTCTACTTCTATGTCCGCACCGCCCAAGCCCTCACGCCGCACACCGACCCGATGTGGATGAGGCTGTTCATCGACGTGGACGGCAGCGAACGGCCCGACTGGGAAGGCTTCCAGTACGGCGTGAACATCGAACCGTCTTCCGGCGGCCGGGCCGTCCTCTCCCGTTCGAAAAACGGATGGAACTGGGAGAAATCGGCGGAAATCGACTGCCGCACCGACGGAGACCGACTTGTGGCGGTCATTCCCCTCGCTGCGCTGGAAATCGTCGATCCGAACGATTTCGCGCTGGAATTCAAATGGATCGACAATGCCGTCCGCGAAGGCGACATCCGGGAGTGCATGACCGACGGCGACGCCGCACCGAACGGACGTTTCCGTTACCGGTATGTTTTCAAACGATAAATCGACTCAAACCTAAAAATAACGAAACATGAAACTGACCCGACTTTTGCTGGCGGCCGCCTGTCTCGGCTCGCTCGCAGCGCCCGACGATGCCGCGGCGCAGACGCAACCCTTCACATGGACGGCGCAGGACGCGCTGGGCCGTAAAATCGGGACCGACGCCCAATACGGCGCTCCGCGCAAGGACAAGACGGTGGGCATGTTTTTCGTCGTCTGGCACGGCGCGCACGGCTACGACAAGCCGGGCACAGCGCCCGACGGCGGCATCATGGTCCCCACAGCAGCCGACTCGCTGAGTCCCTACGACAACCAGAAAATCATCGACGCCGACCCGTCGAACCCGCATTACGGCCCGGTCCATGCCATGCACCACTGGGGCGAACCCTATCTGGGCTATTACACGGCCAACGACGAATGGGTGATCCGCAAACACGCCCAGATGCTCAGCGACGCCGGGGTCGATATGATCATGCTCGACGTGACCAACCAGGCGATCTACCTGCCGGTAGTATTGCAAATCTGCCGGGTGTACGAAGCGATGCGGGCCGAGGGCAACCATACGCCGCAACTCTCGTTCATCCTCAACACTAACGCCAAAGGGACGCTCAAGAACCTCTTCGACAATTTCTACGGCAAAGGCCTCTACGAGGACCTGTGGTTCCGGTGGAAGGGCAAACCGCTGATCTTCTGTCCGCCCGAAGGCATCACGCCCGAGATGGCCGATTTCTTCACCGTGCGTCACTCGTGGTTCTGCTCGGCGTGGGACTGGTTCGGCGACGGCAAGGACCGCTGCCCGTGGGCCGACATCTATCCGCAGAAATACGGCTGGCACGACAGCCCCGACAAGGCCGAAATGGTGGCCGTCTCGCCGGCGACCCATCCCATTGCCGACTACGGCACGATGAAACAGGTAGGCCGAAGCTACCATAACGGCGTACAGCCGGGACCCGACCAGCAGCGTTCGGGCGAGGGTCTGTGCTTCACCGAACAGTTCGAACAGGCGATGGATTTCGATCCCGAATTCATCTTCTTCTCAGGCTGGAACGAATGGACGGCCATGCGCTTCATCAATCCGGGCGGGATCCGCAAGGTGGGCGACTACGAGGTGAAAAAAGACGACAGCTACTTCGTCGATCTGTTCAACCACGAGTACAGCCGCGACATCGAACCGCTCCGGGGCGGATTCGGCGACAACTACTACTATCAGCTGGCCGACTTCATCCGTCGTTTCAAAGGTGCGGAACCTCAGACGGTCCATTCCTCCTTCCATAAAATCGCGTTGGACGACTTCGCCGCATGGAAAAAGGTGAACGCCGGATATGTCGACGACCGGGGCGACGTGTTCCACCGCGATCACTACGGCTACGGACGTATCGGACGGCTGGTCAATACGACCGGCCGCAACGACATCGTCGAAGCGAAAGTGGCCAACGACGGCAAGAATCTCTATTTCTACGTCCGTACCGCCCAAGCCCTCACGCTGCACACTGACCCGCTGTGGATGAGGCTGTTCATCGACGTGAAAGGCAATGATGGAGCCAATTGGGAAGGTTTCCGGTACCGGATCAACGGACAGCCGCAAAACGGCACGACCACCACGCTCGAACGTTCGCTCAACGGATGGAACTGGGAAAAAACGGCCGATCTGTCATACCGCACGAAGGGCGACGAAATGGTGATCGCCATACCGCTTTCGGCCCTGAAAATAGAAAATCCGAAAGACTTCGCCCTCGATTTCAAATGGATCGACAACGCTGCCGGCGAAGGCGACATCCAGGAATGCCTCTCCGACGGCGACGCCGCTCCGAACGGCCGGTTCCGCTATCGGTACAATTTCAAAAAATAACACACCTCTCTCCATGAAATCGCATATCCGCTTACTGTGCCTGTCCGCCTTGCTGCTGGCGGCAGCATGCACGAAAGACAACTCGGACAACGACGGGCAGCCCGATCCCGGCCCTGAAGTTCCCGTCGATTCCGTCGCCGAAGCGACGGTCGATCCGTTTTCGTGGACCGCCATCGACGCCCTCGGCCGCACGATCGAGCCGGGCGTCCATTACGGCGCTCCGCGCGAAGACAAGAAGGTAGGTATCTTCTACTTCATCTGGATCGGCGCGCACGGTTACGACGAACACGAGGACCACGACGAAGTGATGCCGCCCTCTCCGTCCGATGTGAACAGCCCTTACGACATCCAGAAAATACTGGACCGCAACCCGAACAATCCGAAGTACGGTCCCGTGCACGCTTTCCATCATTGGGGCGAACCTTATCTGGGCTATTACGTCTCCAACGACGAGTGGGTAATCCGTAAACATGCCCAGATGCTCTCGGCCGCCGGCGTGGATGTGATCCTGCTCGACGTGACCAACGGCTACCTGTATCTCAACACGGTCAAGACGATCTGCGAGGTCTACCGCAAAATGCGGCAAGAGGGGAGTCGGACGCCTCAGATCGCCTTCGTGCTCAACGGTAACGCCCTGCAAAAAATGGCGGACCTATACAGCCAGTTCTACGCCAAAGGACTCTATAAAGAATTATGGTTCCAATGGAAAGGCAAGCCGCTGGTACTGTGCCCGCCCGAAGGCGCGACGGCCCGCATACAGAATTTCTTCACCGTGCGTCACTCGTGGTTTTCGACCAAAGAAGGCAGCAACGCATGGTTCGGAACGGGACAGGACAAATGGCCGTGGGGCGATACTTATCCCCAATCCGCAGGGTGGCACGATGCCGGGAAGGCCGAATGTATTTCGGTCATGCCCGCCACGCATCCCACCTCGAACATCGGCCGCAGCTTCGACGTGAAAACCGGCACCCAGCCGCGGTCGTACGATTCGAATTTGGGCGTCCATTTCACCTCCCAGTTCTCGCGGGCTTTGCAGGTCGATCCCGAATTCCTCTTCGTGACGGGCTGGAACGAATGGATCGCCATGCGGTTCGTTTCCGAAGGCGGCGGCCAGCCGATGCTGGGCAAAGTGCTTCCGGCCGGCGGATCGTTCTTCGTCGATCAGTACAACCACGAGTTCAGCCGCGATCTCGAACCGCTCAGGGGCGGTTTCGGCGATAACTATTACTACCAGCTGGCCGATTATATACGCCGTTTCAAAGGAACCGAACCGGTGCCCGTCCATTCCGAAACAACGAACATCGACATGGAGGGCACGATGAAGGCATGGAATGCGGTCGCAGCCAGTTATGCCGACGACCGGGGCGACGTGGCCGCCCGGCGGCATCACGGATACGGCAACCGCGTGGGCATGCTCGTCAATCAAACGGGCCGCAACGACATCGTCATGTCGAAAGTGGCCAACGACGGTAAGAACCTCTATTTCTACGTCCGCACGGCAGCCCCCATCACGCCCCGCACGGACAAAAACTGGATGCACCTGTTCATCCGCACGGTCGGAAGCGACCGACCGGAGTGGGAAGGCTTTCAGTTCATGGTAAACCGGAAGCCCGCGAGCGACACCGAAACCTCGCTCGATGCCTGCGAAGGCGGCTGGAGCTGGCAGAAAAAAGAAGACCTCGCCTACCGCGTCGAGGGGAACGAGATGGTCGTCCGAATTCCATTGGCGAGTCTGGGCATCGGCAACGCGAACGACTTTACGATCGACTTCAAGTGGATCGACAACGCCGCCGGATCGGGCGACATCCAGGAATGCCTCTCCGACGGCGATACGGCACCCGACGGACGATTCCGTTATCGCTATCGGTTCAAACGATAGGCCGATCCCGCACGGAGAGCGGCTTCACCCGCAATTTTCCGTTCCGGAAACGATTTTCAGACGGTCCCGCTTCGACGGGGCCGTCTTTTTTACCCTTTCGCCTCCGTTTCCGAAACGAAACGATCCCTTCTTCTTTTCCGACCGTCGAGCGCTTCGGACCTTATTGGCTGTCGAGAAAACAGGTCCTCCGAACCCGTCCGCGCACCGAAGTCCGGTAAGAAAAAAGCGACTGTTTCGGATCGCGACGCCCCGAAGTTCCCGCGCACAATCTTTTCCATACGAAAAAGAAGCGGGAAATCTGCAAAATTTCGATATTTTTGTATTCCGTTCCCGGTAACGGGAACCGACCGATTGAAAAATTTAACCAGAATCCGATGATGAAATTCACGTGGAAAAAACTCTCCGCCCTGAGTCTGGCAGCCGTGCTGACACTGGGTTGTTCGAAAGACGACACGACCGACGGAACGGGCGATCCCGGCACGGGTCCCGAAACGCCTCCTGCAGAAGAGGTGGTCGAAGGCGAAGTGAACAGCGATCTGTGGGCCGCCACCGACCCGCTGGGCCGCAAACTGCCCGAAGCGAACGAAACGGGCGGCCGTAAAGGCGACAAAACCGTCGCGATATTCTACTGGACCTGGCACTGCGACCAGATGGTCGAATACGGCAACGTAGGAAACGTTTCGCAGATTCTGAAAGAATATCCCGAGGCGCTCGACGACAAGAACCACCCCGCATGGGACCGCGGCGGCGGCAACACGCACTTCTGGGGCGAACCGTTGTTCGGCTACTACCGCACGACCGACCCGTGGGTGCTGCGCAAGCACGCCGAAATGCTGGCCGACGCCGGCGTGGACGCCGTGTTCTTCGACTGCACGAACGGGACGTGGACATGGAAATCGTCCTACACCGCCCTGCTCAAGACGTGGGACCAAGCCCGCAAAGACGGCGTGAAAGTGCCCAAGATTTCGTTCATCCTGCCTTTCGGCCCGAACGACAACTCGCTGGTGTCGCTGCGGCAGCTCTATCGCGACATTTACCGGGCTAACCGATACAAGGACCTGTGGTTCATGTGGAAAGGCAAGCCCTGCCTGATGGCCTATCCCGACAATCTGACCGACAAGGGCGACGACCCCGCGATTCGGGAATTCTTCACGTTCCGTCCCGGACAGCCCGACTATGTGAACGGTCCCTCGAACGACCAGCAGTGGGGATGGCTCGAAGTGTTCCCGCAACATCTGTACGGCCGCGGCGGCGAAATGACGACGGTGGGCGTGGCCCAGAACACCTCGCCCGACCGGAAAGGCCATGCGGGTGCCTTCAACGTTCCGGGATCGTACGGACGGAGCTTTACCAAGCAGAGCGGTTTCGACAGCCGTCCCGACGCCTATCTCTACGGCGCCAACTTCCAGGAACAGTGGAACCGCGCACTGGAACTCGATCCCGATCTGGTTTTCGTGACCGGATGGAACGAATACATCGCCGGAAAATGGGACCGCGGCACGGCGGCCGGCGATACGTGGAACGGCTACCCGTTCTCGTTCGTGGACCAGTTCGACTGGGACCACAGCCGCGATATCGAACCCAACAACGAATGGTACGACAGCGAGGGCAACTACATGGGCGACACGTACTATTACCAACTGATCGAGAACGTCCGCCGGTTCAAAGGCATGTCAGGCCGTCCCGCCGCTTCGGCCGCCAAAACGATCGAGATCGGCTCATTCTCCGGCTGGGCCGACGTAGCGCCCGACTTCGCGCACTACCGGGGCAACACGCTGGCGAGAAACCACCGGGGACATGCCGACAAGAACTATGTGAACAATACCGGCCGCAACGACATCGTCGATGCCCGCGTGGCCCGCGACGACGAATACATGTACTTTTTCGTGAAGACGGCCGAAGCCATGACGCTGCCCTCGAAAGCCGCCGATCCGAACTGGATGTGGCTGCTCATCGACGCCGACCGGAACCGCAGCACCGGATGGGAAGGCTACGACTTCATCGTCAATTACGAAAAACCCGGCGACAAAACCGGAACCGTCTACCGCAACACGGGCGGCAAATGGACGGCATGGGAAAAAGTCGGCACGTTCGACTATGCGTTGAAAGACAACCAGATGGAACTGCGCATCCCGCGTGCCGTACTGGGCATGGACAAAAAGATCGATTTCGAATTCAAATGGGCCGACAACATGCCGCTCAAAGAATTCAACCTGTCCTACTTCTATTCCTACGGCGACGCGGCGCCGGGCGGCCGGTTCAATTTCGTCTATACGGTGAAATAATCTCCGGGCACTATACACACGGGATAGTGCATGACCATGCGAACGATGCAGGAGACAGCACATCCCCGAAGACAATAAAGCGGTAAAACCGCAAAAAACACAGTTCGTAAAGAGCCGAGGTCCCTGAATGGGTTCCTCGGCTCTTTACGATGGTCCGTTATTGACCGATTTGTCCGAAGACGATTTGCTTACCAGAACGATTCCTCCCGACCGTCGATTCCCGTCCGACCATTCGGCACGACGGTACAACGAACCTCACTCAGAAACCGCAACCATCGCACCCCGTCGCCCGCAGCCGGTACCCGTATATCCATATCGCTCCGCCGGAACGGCATCCGACAAAACAATCGGAAGGACCTGCATAAATATGCCTCCCTGCATGCGGACGAATACGATGGCAACAGCCTACCATATCGTCGATGTGCCGATCACCGTTGCCACACCTGTTTTCCGGATTGCGATTTTCCTCCGCCGAAACAGGAGGATAGAGACTCTTCAGGAAACGGACCCGAGACTGCGGAGAACAGCGGCAGCCGTCGAAAACATACCCCGAGCAACCGAAAGACATAACCTCCATTCGAAAACACGGAGAAGTGTCCGGTTTCCCGAACACCTCTCCGTGTTTTATGTATGTCTCTGCGGCCATCGCGGCCGGCCCATTAAAGAAAAGAACGATTTTCCTTCCGCCCGACGGCCGGATGCCGGCCGTCTATTCGACGGAATCGGCGGTCGGCACGGCAGCCTGTTCTTCGACGATCGCACCGGGATCCTCGCCCTTGAGATGTTTGGCCAGGAAACGTTCCATCGTCCGGTAGAAATCGAAACGGTTCTCTTCGTTATGGAACCCGTGTCCCTCGTTGTCCTTGACCATATAGTCCACCTCCACGCCGCGGTCGCGGAGCGCGGCGACCATCTGGTCGGACTCGGCCTTGTTCACACGCGGGTCGTTGGCACCCTGTACCACCAACAGCGGCGCCACAATGCGGTCGGCATGCAGGGCAGGCGAATACGCCGCCAGCATCGTGCTGTCGGCCTGCGGATCGCCGACCATTTCGTACATCATGTCGAGCATGGGTTTCCAATAGGGAGGAATCGTCTGCAGGAACGTGAACAGATTCGACACGCCCACATAATCGATGGCACAGGCGTACAGATCGGGCGTGAACGCCACACCGGCCAGCGTGGCATACCCGCCGTAACTGCCGCCGTAAATGGCGATACGGGCCGGATCGGCGATTCCCTGTTCGATCAGCCACTGCACGCCGTCGGTAATGTCGTTCTGCATGGTCTGCCCCCACTGCTTGTAGGAAAGTTCCCGGAATTTGCGTCCGTAACCGGTCGAGCCGCGGAAATTCATCTGCAGGACAGCATATCCCCGGTTGGCGAGGAACTGCACCTCGGGATTATATCCCCATTCGTCGCGAGCCCACGGTCCCCCGTGCGGATTGATGACGACCGGCAGATTACGAGCATCTTCGAGCGTCAGACCGACCGGCAGCGTCAGATAGGCCTCGATCGTCAGTCCGTCGCGGGAAGAATAGGCGACCGGAATCATTTCAGCCATTTCGGCCGGATCGATCCACGGAGCCAGATCGGCGATCTTCGTCAGCTCGTCGGTTTCGACATCGTAAAGGTAATAGGCCCCCCGCGTCCGGTCGTTGCCGGCATAAACGATCCTCATGCGTTCGGACCGGTCCGTAGCAGCCGTTCCGATTTCATAACCGGGCAACTGAGCCTGCAATTTTCCGAACGTTTTTTCCGTCTCGGGATCGAAGAAATGCCGGATAACGTCCTTGTGTCCCAAACAGCCCGTAGCGGTGAGTTTCTTCCGGGCTTTGGAATAGCTCACGCTCGTCACATCGTAGAGGTCATGGGCATACAGTTCTTCGATCTCTTTTCCGGTAGCGGGATCGGCCACGATCAACGCGGACTTGTCCCGACCGATGTTCGACGTAGCGTATACCATCTTGTTGTCGGGCGTGAAAACCAGGAAGTTCATCTCTTCCTTGAACGAGGTCGTCAGCACGGGGCGGAATGCGTCCTGTTCGGTCTCGCGATACAGAATCTGCGTATTGACGCCGTCCACGATGGCGTAAGCCACTCTCAGCTTGCCGTCGTGGTCGGTCATCCAGCCCTGTATGTTGCCGGGATTCTCGGCCAGCATCGTCATTTCGCCCGTATTGAGGTTCAGCCGGTAGGGATCGAATATCCGGGGATCGCGGGCGTTCGTGCCGACGATAATCAGCGAGTCGATCTCTTCGAGCGGATCGATGATCTGCGTCCGTACACCGGGCACGGCCGTATAGGCTTTCGGATTGCCGCCGTCGATGTCGATGCCGTAAAGCTGATAGTTCTCATCGCCTCCGGTGTCTTTCAGATAAAGCAGCCGGTTGTCGTTGGCCCAGAAATAGCCCGCGATATCCCGGTCGGTTTCCGAAGTGATCCGCACGGCCGAATCGCTTCCGACCGGCTGTACGAAAATATTCTGCCGCGACTCATAGGGCGACATGAACGACAGATACCTGCCGTCGGGCGAGATGTCGTAACCGGTTTTTTCCGAATTTCTGAAGAAATCTTCCAGCGGGATTTCCCGGACCGCCCGGTCGGCACACGACCATGCCAGCAAGATCGAGACAGCCAGCATGGCCAGATAGGCACACTTTCTTTTCATCGTTTGATTTTTAAATGTTTTACCGGGCACAAATATATGGATTCGCCGCTATCCGTGGACAGGACCTTCGCAAAAACATCCGTTTCCGACCGATTTTCCTTCTCCCGGCCGGTCGTCGTCCGGGTACGGCCGTTTTGGAGAATAACGATCTAGTCGTTATATTTGTCTCAAGGAACCGGCTGCACCGGCGCGATCCGCGCCACGCCCGACATTCGCTGTTCTTTTCGCCGGCGAATGCGTGTCCGATATGCGGGAAGCGCGCCGGGAACTGCCGAAACCATGACTGCTCGATAGATTATGGCGACATTTGAAGTCCGGGGAGGAGCGCCTCTCCATGGGGAAATCACTCCGCAGGGAGCCAAGAACGAAGCGTTGCAGATTCTGTGCGCCACGCTGCTCACACCCGAAAAAGTGACCGTCCGTAACGTCCCGGCCATCGTGGACGTGCTGCAACTGATCGAATTGCTCGAAAAAATGGGCGTTCTCGTCGAGAAAATCGACGAAAGCACCTATTCGTTCGAAGCCCGCGAAATCGACTTCGACTACCTCCAGAGCGAAGACTACCGCAAACGGGCGGGACGTCTGCGCGGATCGGTGATGATTATCGGACCGCTGTTGGCCCGTTACGGGGTAGGCTACATTCCCAAACCGGGCGGAGACAAGATCGGTCGTCGCAGGCTCGACACCCATTTCATCGGCATGCAGAAATTGGGCGCCGAGTTCGACTTCGACACGCAAACCAACTTCTTCTCGGTCGAGAGCAAGGAGCTGCGCGGATGCTCGATGCTGCTCGACGAGGCATCGGTGACCGGAACGGCCAACATCGTCATGGCCGCCGTTCTGGCCAAAGGCCGGACGACGATTTACAACGCCGCCTGCGAGCCTTACGTACAGCAGCTCTGCAAGATGCTCAACCGCATGGGCGCCCTCATATCGGGCATCGCATCGAACCTGCTCGTGATCGAAGGCGTGGAACAGCTCCACGGCACGACCCATACGCTGCTGCCCGACATGATCGAGGTGGGCAGTTTCATCGGACTGGCCGCCATGACCGGCAGCGAAATCACGATCAAAGACGTATCGTTCGAAAACCTCGGCATCATCCCGGCCCAGTTCATGCGAATGGGCATCAATTTCGAACAGCGGGGCGACGACATCTATATCCCCCGGCACGACCATTACGAAATAGAGAGCTTCATCGACGGTTCGATCATGACGATCGCCGACGCGCCGTGGCCGGGACTGACCCCCGACCTGCTGTCCGTATTTCTGGTCGTCGCCACACAGGCCAAGGGCGCCGTGCTGATCCACCAGAAGATGTTCGAAAGCCGTCTGTTCTTCGTGGACAAACTCATCGACATGGGTGCCCAGATCATTCTCTGCGACCCACACCGGGCCACGGTGATCGGCCATGACCGCAACTTTAGGTTGCGCCCCACGACCATGTCCTCGCCCGACATCCGCGCGGGCGTGGCCCTGCTCATCGCCGCGCTGTCGGCCGACGGACGCAGCATCATCCAGAACGTCGAACAGATCGACCGCGGCTACCAGAACATCGACGGCCGGCTCAACGCGCTGGGCGCCGACATCCGCCGCATCGACTAACAGGCAGAAAAAACGGATGCCCGGCCGGAGACCGGAAAGGGCCGAAAGCCGATGGATTCGTCCCGCGGCCAGGAACTTTCCCCCGAAATCCGGGCCGGAACCCGACCGCCAGCCGAAGGCGGTGCAGACCGCGACGGAGCGACAGACGCGAAAGCCGCGGCGCTTTCATCCGGCAAACGACAGAAAATGGGATATGCCCGGCGTTCGACGCCCGGGAATCGTTTCCGTATGGCTTTCCTCTCCGAAAAAACAAGCCGGCGGTAAAAACGACAGGCGACCGTACCGGCCGGAACTCAAAGAAAATAACGACACAGGGACGAAGATTTAACTATTTTTAGGTATTTCCGCCCCTTTGCAAAAGAAATAACTTTGCGGTGGAAGACTACTGAAAGAGTATCGCGCTGCGATCCGCGTCCGACCCGCAAGCCAACACGAAGAAACCGACCCGATGAGCGATCTGGTATGCGAGAACTACCCGATCCTACCGGTGATGAGCCGATTCGGCATCGCGCTGGGATTCGGCGACAAAACCATCGGACAGGTCTGCCGCGACTGCGGGGTCGATACGGACACGTTTCTGACCGTCGTCAATCTGCTGCTCGACGAGGAAAAACAGAACGAGGAACAGGACTATGTCTTCTCCATAGAGGCCGTGGTCGATTATCTGCACAAGTCGCACGACTATTTCCTCGACTTCCGTTTTCCGGCCATCCGGCGAAAGCTCATCGAGGCGATCGATTGCAGCACCGACGTCTCGCTGGCCATTCTGCGTTATTACGACGAATACGCCGACGAAGTGCAGAAACACATGAAATACGAGGAGCGCACCGTATTCCCCTACGTCAAAGGGCTGTTGGCCGGCGAACGTCCCTCGGGCAGCTACCGGATCGGCATTTTCCGCAGCCGCCACGATCAGATCGAAGCCCGGCTGACTGAACTCAAGAACATCATCATCAAATATTACTCGGCCGACAGTACCAACGAACTCAACGACGTGCTGTTCGATATTTTCACCTGCGAACACGATCTGGCGTCCCACAACTATATCGAAGACCATCTGTTCGTGCCGGCCATCGAAGAACTCGAACGCAAATCAGGGAAAAGCAGATGAGCACGATATTGAAGATAGCCGTAGCGGAACCCTCTCTGATTATCCGGAGCGGACTTCTCTCCGTTCTCAAACGGCTGACTTCCCTCAATATCGAAATTCTCGAAATCGGCGAAATCACCCGGCTGGAAGCCTCGCTGTCGTGGCGGAAACCGGACATTCTGATCGTCAATCCCGCTTCGCTGGGCGTATTTTCGCTCCAACGGATCAAAAACGAGACGGGATGCAACCGCCTGCGGTGCGTCGCGCTGCAGAACGGTCCGATCGACAGCGCGATTCTCCATGCCTACGACGAAACCATATCGGTCTACGACACGGCCGAACAGATCAAGGACAAGCTCCTCGCGCTCTCCCGGACCTCGGCCCGGCAGGAAGTACGACAGGAGTCGCTCAGCGAACGGGAAAAAGAGATCGTCGTGGGTGTCGTCAAAGGCATGACCAACAAACAGATCGCCGAACATCTCTGCCTGTCGGCGCATACCGTCATCACCCACCGGCGCAACATCGCCTCCAAATTGCAGATCCACAGTCCGGCCGGACTGACCATCTATGCCATTGTCAATAAGCTGGTAGAGCTGAACGACATCAAAGACACGATCCACAACCGCGAAGAGTAAGGCCGGTTTTCCGGTCGTCCGACATCCTTTCCCCCACATCCGGGAAAGAACGGTCCATCGTTCCTTTCCGGCGGTCGTCCATTTCATGCCCCGAAACCTCCTATTTTCCAAGTCCGGCCGATGCGACATACAGTAACGGACCGCACATCGCCCCGTTCCTCCTCCCCGACGGAGACCGAAGTTACGGCCCGAAAAGCGGGACAGCAACAGACTCGGCACATCGGATCGTAGAGTCGCAGCTCCCCCTTGCCGACGGAACGGCACCGCCCCTTACCTGGGTTTGAGCACGATGAACGGCACGATCATCTCTTCCATCGAGATACCGCCGTGCTGGAACGTATCGTTATAATACCGGACGAACTGGTTCGTATTGTTCGGGTAGACGAAAAAGTCCCGGTTATAGGCGAAAATATACGTCGAAGTGATGTTCGACTTAGGCAAATGGGCCAGTTCGGGTTTGGTGATGGCGAAGACCTCCTTGGGATTGAACCCGAGGTTGCGGCCGGTTTTGTAGCGGAGGTTGGGCGAAGTCTCGCGATCGCCCTGCACGCGCACGGGACGGTCCACGCGGATCGTTCCGTGATCGGAGGTCAGGATGACGGTATGTCCCCGCTCGGCCACGAGCCGCAGGATTTCGAGCAGGTCGGAATGTTCGAACCACGAACGGGTAAGCGAACGGAACGCCGCATCGTCTTCGGCCAGATCGCGGATGATCTGCGTCTCGGTACGGGCATGCGACAACATGTCGAGAAAATTGAAAACGATCACCGACAGATCGGCATTGTTCACCTTGTCAATGTTGTCGATCAGCCGCTTGCCGGCATCGGAACGGACGATCTTGTCGAAGTAGAGCTTGTAATTCTTGCCCTGCGACTGCATCTGGCGACGCAAAAAGTCCTCCTCGTGCCGGTTTTTGCCGCCCGCTTCGTTGTCGTTGAGCCACAGATCGGGCATGATCTTGTCGATGGCCAGCGGCGTCAGTCCGGCGAAAATGGCATTGCGGGCATATTGCGTGGCCGTAGGCAGAATGCTGCAATAGAAATCCTCCTGTTCCACCTCGAACAGATTGTGCAGCACGGGACGGATCATCCGCCACTGATCGAGCCGAAAGTTGTCGATAAGGAAAAACGTCGTCTTGTCCGAAGCGTCCGCCACGGGGAATACCTTTTTGCGGAGCAGATTCTGCGACAGCACGGGCGCATCGTCGTCACGGTCCGAAAACCAGTCCAGATAATGGTTGCGGACGAACTTGGCGAACTCGTTGTTGGCCTCGTCCTTCTGGTAGGAGAGTATCTCGCGGACTCCCGGATCGGTCGATTCGGTCAGGTCCACTTCCCATCCCACCAGCTTCTTATAAATCTGAACCCAGTCGGCGAACGTCCGCGCATCGGCGAACGAGGAGGCGATCCGTCCGAACTCGCTGCGGTAGTCGGCCGTCGTCTGTTCGGTGACGAGCTGCTGGCTGTGCACGTTCTTCTTGATGGAGAGCAGTACCTGGTTCGGATTGACGGGCTTAATGAGGTAATCGGCGATTTTCGACCCCACGGCCTTGTCCATGATGTTCTCCTCCTCGCTCTTGGTCACCATGATGACGGGCGTCAGGGGCCTCAGCTCCTTGATGCGGGGTAACGTCTCGAGGCCGGTGAGTCCCGGCATCATCTCGTCGAGAACGATCAGATCGAACTGCCGCGACGCTACCAGATCGAGTGCGTCGTAACCGTTGTTGCAGGTCTCCACGTCGTAACCTTTCCCCTTGAGGAACAGGATATGGGGTTTGAGAAGTTCGATTTCGTCGTCTACCCAGAGAATTTTCGCTCCGTTCATAATTTCCGCTCTTTTCCGATTCCAAAGATAATGATTTTGTCCGGGACGCAAGGCCGGGAAAAGCCTCCGTACAAGTATAATGCAAAAAACCGGTCTTTATTGTCTCCGACCGAACGCGCATCGGGAAATACACCTCTCGCAGCATTTACGGCAAGCCTTTTGCAGAGGAGGTGGAAAAGAGAGCGTTAGCTTTCCGTTCATGCGAGCACCCGACTGATAGACAGAGGGGTGTGCAAAAATTAGGACCTACGGCGCATTTTGGGTCGATTTTTGCGACAGTCATTCGAACGAACAAAATAGATGTGAAAGAGTTAGCATTTTCTTACTATACGCTAAATTTTTTTACCTTTGTAACTCGAAAAGAAAATAAAGATATATATTTGCACTCCAAATGGTCAGGCGCAAAATAATTTAAACTAAAATACTTGTATTATGACAAAGGCG
>UROX01000015.1 GCA_900549685.1 uncultured Alistipes sp. | reverse complement strand
CTTTTTCATGCCCGAAACGATAAGTCCATCCAGAGCCGAAACCGATTTCAGGCACACACCGTCGTTCTGAAAAAAACGCGTACACACCGGCTGCCACTCCGAAAGTCTATCTCTTCCTGTCCAGTTCCGGAGAAAAAACCGATCCGTCCCGTGACAAAAGGCCGAGGGCGACTGCGACAGGACCGGAACACGAAGATTCCGAAATGACGGCCATCTAAGGATATAATCACCGAATAAACAAGAAAGCCCACTTCGACCCACCGGCATCCTCCGTTGCCGACGCACTCTCCGGACCGCAGTCCGGAACTGCCGCCGGACAGAAAACCGGCCCGAATGCACGGTCATGCTCGCGAGAAACAGGGATAGGAACTGAAAAAGATGCGCCGCGAAACATCGGTGAAAGCATACGACCGTTCCCCGCATGCACGGTCCGGCCGGCCGACGACGGACTTTCAGCCTCCGCCGAAGACAGCATTTGCCGTCTACTCCTGACTAAACCCGGCATCGCGAGGCAGGCCGGGTTGCGAAGCTGCCGCGACGGCCAGACGGTCGCACCTTTCGTTTTCGGGAATCTCGGCATGTCCCTTGACCCACACGAAACGGACGTCATGCCGACGATAGACCCGCAGAAAACGTTGCCAGAGGTCCGGATTCTTCTTATCGCGGAAACCTTTCCGTTCCCAGCCGAACACCCACTTTTTTTCTACGGCATCGACCACATATCGCGAATCGCTGTAAACCGTCACCTCGCAACCGTCGTTCTTCAACGCTTCGAGTCCCGCGATCACGGCCAGCAGCTCCATCCGGTTGTTCGTCGTCTGGGCATATCCCGCGCTAAGTTCCTTACGGTAAGGTCCGCTGAGTAACACTACACCGTATCCTCCCGGACCGGGATTTCCCCGCGACGAACCGTCCGTATAGATCGTAACCTTTACAGCCATATTCCAATCGTTCATTGTGTGCGACACCCGACGCGTCTGCACAAAAAAGAGGGTATTTCACCCTCTTTTTCATTTCATTAGGTCCTGTTCAAGCGTTACCGGTGCGTATCCTTGGCCTCGATACAAAGCGTGGCATGCGGCACGATCCGCAGACGCTCTTTGGGAATCAGTTTACCGGTTTCGCGACAAATTCCATAAGTCTTGTTCTCCACACGGACAAGAGCCGCTTCGAGGTGTTGGATAAACTTGAGTTGCCGCTGGGCGAGTCGTCCAGACTCCTCTTTCGAAAGCGTAGCCGCACCCTCTTCCAGCACTTTGAACGTCGGGGAAGTATCTTCGATGTCATTGCTCGCCGTATGGGTGATCGTAGACCGGAGCAAATCGTAATCAGCCTTTGCCTTTTCCAACTTTTCCAGTATGATCTGCTTGAACTCCTTGAGTTCTTCGTCAGAATACCGTGTTTTTTCAATCTCGGACATGGCTCAAATATTTAACGGTTCAATGATAAATATAATACATTATTTCCAAATCCCCAATATCCGCTACGATTTCCGGTGCCGGCGCATGTAGCGATCAAACTCTTTCCACGACAAGTGCGACGTTCAGTTCGTCCATTTCGATCCGGCGGGCACCCTGCGGCAGGCTTTCGGCCAGCGTCACCGATACGGCGAGCGTCTGCGCGGCGATGTAATCGCCGAACGACTCGACCGCACCGTTCAGCGCCTCGTCGCGCTGAATCGTCACACGAATCTTGTCGGTCACGTCGAAACCGCTCTCCTTGCGGATATTCTGGATACGGTTTACCAATTCCCGTGCCATACCTTCTCTGCGGAGTTCCTCTGTCACAGTAATATCCATCGCCACGGTCAGTTTGCCTTCCGAAGCGACGAGCCAGCCGGGCATATCTTCCGACACGATGTCGAAGTCGGCGGCCGTAGCTTCCACCCGTACGCCGTCGATATCGGCCGTCCACGAATCGGTGCGCTCCAGTTCGGCGATGTCGGCCTGCGTGAACGCAGCCACCCGCGCCGAAATCTGCTTCATCTGTTTGCCGTAACGGGGACCGAGCGTTTTGAAATTGGGTTTGATCCGTTTGGTAATCACCCCGGTCGTATCTTCGATGAATTCCAGCGACTTGATATTCACCTCGCCCAGAATCAGATTTTCAACGGCCTCGATATGCTCCCGGATCGCCGGATCGAGCACAGGCACGACGATACGCAACAGCGGCTGACGCACCTTGATATTGACCTTGCGGCGCAGGGCGAGCACCATCGACGATACTTTCTGAGCGAGCGCCATCTTTTCCTCCAGATCGGCGTCGATCGATCCGGGATCGCTCACCGGGAAACGGCTCAGATGCACAGAAGCCTCGCCATGCCGGCCGCTCATCGCATTGAGATCGGTAAAAATACGGTCGGTGATGAACGGTGCGAACGGTGCGGCCAGTTGAGCGACCGTCTCCAGACAGGTATAAAGCGTCTGATAGGCCGAGAGCTTGTCGCGCGTCATGCCGCCGCCCCAGAAACGTTTGCGGTTCAGGCGCACGTACCAGTTCGACAGATTTTCGTTCACGAAATCCTGAATGGCCCGGGCCGCCGGCGTCGGATCATAGCTGTCGAGCAGAGCCGTCACGTCGGCGACCAGCGTATTGAGCAACGAAACGATCCAGCGGTCGATTTCGGGACGTTCGGCCACAGGCACCTCTTCTTCCCGTCCGGTGAAGCCGTCCACATTGGCGTACAGCGCGAAGAAACTGTATGTATTGTAAAGCGTGCCGAAGAACTTGCGGCGCACTTCGTCCACGCCCTCCACGTCGAATTTCAGATTGTCCCACGGCTGCGAGTTGGAGATCATGTACCAGCGCACGGCGTCGGCCCCGTAGGTTTCGAGCACCTCGAACGGATCGACGGCATTGCCCAGGCGCTTGCTCATCTTGTTGCCGTTCTTGTCGAGCACCAGCCCGTTGGAAACGATATGGCGGAAAGCCACGCAGTCGAACAGCATCGTGGCCAGCGCATGCAGCGTAAAGAACCAGCCGCGCGTCTGATCGACGCCCTCGGCGATGAAGTCGGCCGGATAGACCTTCAGGAAATCCTCGCGTCCGATCTCGAACGGATAGTGCAGCTGGGCGTAAGGCATCGCGCCCGAATCGAACCACACGTCGATCAGGTCGCTCTCGCGCACCATGCGCTCGCCCTTGTCCGACACGAGCACGATGTTGTCCACATAGGGACGGTGCAGGTCGAAACGGTCGTAGTTTTCCTTGCTGAAGTCGCCTTCCACGAAATCGCGGAACGGATTTTCGGCCATGAATCCGGCGGCAATCGACTTCTCGACCTCGGCCTTCAACTCGGCCACCGAACCGATGCACTTCATCTCGCTGTGGTCTTCAGTCGCCCAGATGGGCAGCGGAGTGCCCCAATAGCGCGAACGCGACAGGTTCCAGTCCACGAGGTTTTCGAGCCACTTGCCGAAACGGCCCGAACCCGTACTGGCGGGCTTCCAGTCGATCGTCTCGTTCAGCGCGATGAGCCGGTCCTTGACGGCCGTCGTGCGGATGAACCACGAATCGAGCGGATAATAGAGCACCGGCTTGTCGGTACGCCAGCAGTGGGGATAGTTGTGCGTATGTTTCTCGATGCGGAATGCCTTGCCCTCGAACTTGAGTTTCATGCACAGATCGATGTCCAGCGTCGGATCGTTCTCGGTCAGGGCAGGATCGTAAGCGTTTTTCACGAAACGGCCCTCGAACTCCCGGTAGGCCTCCGTATCGACGTATTGGGCGACGAACGCGGGATCCATGTCTTCGATCCGGAAAAACTTACCCGTACGATCGACCATCGGCATCCGCTTGCCCGCACGGTCCACGACCACCAGCGGAGCGATGCCGCTCTGCCGGGCTACCCGGTCGTCGTCGGCACCGAACGTCGGAGCGATATGCACGATACCCGTACCGTCCTCGGTGGTCACATAATCGCCGGTAATTACCAGGAAAGCCTTCCCTTCGGGACGGATCCACGGAATGAGCGGCTCGTAGGCGATGCCGGCAAGCCCCCGGCCCTCGTACTCGCCCGTCACGCGGAACGGAATGTTCTTGCCGTCGCCCGAATAGGCGTCCATGGCCAGTTCGGCATTCTTTTTCGGGAAATAGTTCGCGTAAAGGTCCTTGGCCAGCACGACGGTAATCGGAGCGCCGGTATAGGGATTGTACGACTCGACGCGCACGTAGCGGATCGACGGACCCACGGCCAGCGCCGTATTCGACGGCAGCGTCCACGGTGTCGTCGTCCACGCCATGAAATACAGATCGCCCCGCACCTCGTCGAACAAAAATTCGCTCTCGGCATTGCGGACGATCTTGAAAAGCGCCGTGCAGGTCGTGTCCTTCACGTCGCGGTAACATCCCGGTTGGTTGAGTTCGTGATTGCTGAGTCCCGTACCCGCAGCGGGCGAATAGGGCTGGATAGTATATCCTTTATAGAGCAGACCCTTTTTGTAAAGCTCCGAGAGCAGGTACCACAACGTCTCGATGTATTTGTTGTCGTAGGTGATGTACGGCTCGTCGGTGTCGATCCAATAACCCATCTCGCGGGTCAGCCTTTCCCACACGTCGGTATAGGTCATCACCTCCTTACGGCAGGTGGCGTTGTACTCCTCGATCGAGATTTTGTTTCCGATGTCCTCTTTGGTGATCCCGAGCTTCTTTTCCACGCCCAGTTCGACCGGCAGGCCGTGCGTATCCCACCCCGCCTTGCGATGCACCAGAAAACCCTGCTGCGTCTTGTACCGGCAGACGATGTCCTTGATCGTTCGGGCCATCACATGATGGATGCCGGGCATCCCGTTCGCAGACGGCGGACCTTCGTAGAAGACGAAGGCGGGATGTCCCTCGCGCGTGGAAACGCTTTGGTGAAAAGCGTCCGCCGCATCCCATTGTCCGAGAATTTCCTTATTGATCCGAGAAAGGTCAAGCCCCTTGTACTCTTTGAATTTAGAGTCGCCCATAACTGTAATCTGCTATCTTTTGCAATGAATTCGCAAACATAGTGATTTTTCGGCAGATTAACAACATCGCATCCCGCACGGAAAAAGGGACTCCGCCCGCGGCCGCCGCAATCGGAATAATCCCGACCCGATACAGATTCGAAACGCCCCCCGCAAAGTCCGCTTACGGCAGAGGGCGCTGCCGGACGAAAATTTTCCGGGAGAGATTCCCCGCACGCACCGTTATGCAGGCTTCGTAATCGAAATCGTCGGAGGAGGGCGCAACGGTCACGACGAGTTTGTTTTTCCTGCGTCCGGTCGTACACCGGCCTTCCATCCCCTCGGGTTCATCGACAAGCGTGTACCACCCGCTCAGGTTGCACTTCACGCCCACTTCCTTCTCTCCGCCTTCCGGGCCGAATTCCAACGCCTCCGCATCCGTTTCGAGCGATATTCCCTCTTGTTTCACCCTGACCGTACGGATCTCCTGTCGCGCTTTCACGACGATACGGACAGATCGCTCTTCGCCTCCCGTCGCCGAAGGCATCGTTACGTTCAAACCGCTGTCCGTTCTCTCGCACCGACAGATATCCCGGTTTCCCTCCGGCTCGATAATTCCGTAGCTCCACTCCTCGTCGGTCACGACGGACACCGGGCGCGTCTCGCCGTCGGCACTGAATTTCAAATCCGTCGGCGCCACTTCCAGCGAGACTGCGGACCGACCATCGTCCCTTTCATCGGCACATCCTCCGGACAATATCCCGAAGGCGACTCCTACGGCTATAAGAATAACATGAAGCACTTTTTCCATTCTGTCTATTCGATATATATTCCATGAACAATCTACGGGGATTTCGATTTATTATTTTTCAACGCGCACAACGAGTAATTTATTCGTATTTAATTTCGATTCATTTAAAAAAGAAACAAAACATCATCCCGCATCGGAAAACAATATTTCAAATATAACGATTTATATTTATAAAAGCACTTCATAGATAAAATAAATCGGTCTCGACAAAGCCAAAGACAGTTTATCGATCTTGTCTTCTATCGTTCCGGAAATCACGCCGTTTCGATCTGTCTTCCCGCCTTTTCCGCACGGGCACGCATCCGGGCCGCACGGAGCGCACTGTCGGGATGGGTCGAAAAAAGCTGCTCTACTTCGCGGGAAGCGTCGCCGCCCCGGCGCGACAGGTCGTCGATCTTTTCGAGAGCGGTCGCCATCGCACAGGGATCGTAGCCGTTGCGTTGCAGAAATCCGAATCCGAAGTCGTCCGCAGCGAACTCCTGCTGCTGCGAGAAACGGGCCGAAGCCAGTTTCTCGGCCAGTGCGCCCCATTGCGAAGCACTCAGCGAACCGAGTGCCCCGCCCGCCGCGCCGAGCGCATGGCGTGCCGCCGAAGTCATATAGGCCTTGCGCATGGCGCCCAGCGTATCGCTGTTGCGGATATGTCCCATTTCGTGTCCCACGATGGCCATCAGCTCGTCGTCCGTGAGACGGTCCATCAGAGCCGAGAACACCCGGATACTGCCGTCGGCCGTAGCGAAAGCGTTGATCTGCGAAGTCCTGTACACTCTGAAATTCAACGGAACGCCATTGACCGACACGTAACGCGAAGTCAGCCGTTCGAGCCGCAGGGCATAGGGGTCGTCCGCCGGAAGAGGCGCCTGTTCCGCATCGAGTCTCCGAACATACTCCCGAGCCATCTCCGACACATGACGGTCCGTCAGCGTGGCGGCCTGCAACACATCGACGGTGGCCTGCAACGCAGGATTGGGCAGCCGGATCCGCGAGCGGGTCACGACGATCACGTACACGATCAAAGCGATCAAAACGATTTTCAACAACATTCCTTTTTCCGATCAAAACCCGATCCGGGCAATAAAAACGAAGGTTACCGATGCATCGGCTTCGGCCTCCCGCCTCTGCCGCTCCGCAGCAGCCCGCGGCCGCGAACCGCGTTTCCGGACAAACCGGCCGTCCCGGCAAACCTAAAGAAAAAGCCCGACGAAAGCGCCGATACGATTTTCTGCCGATACATTCGTACATACACAACGCGAAAATTAAATAAATTAATGTAATTTCGCAAAAAAACAAACACAGACATGAAAACAACCGCATTCACCAAGTACCATATCGAAAACGGAGCGCGCATGGCCGAATTCGCCGGCTACAACATGCCCATCGAATTCAGCGGCATCAACAACGAACACGCCGCCGTCCGAGAAAAGGCGGGCGTATTCGACGTGAGCCACATGGGCGAAATCTGGGTCAAGGGTCCCCGGGCGCTCGGCTTCCTGCAACACGTCACCTCGAACGACGTCTCGGTGCTGTGGGACGGCAAAATACAGTATTCCTGCCTGCCCAACGGCCGGGGCGGAATCGTAGACGACATTCTGGTCTACCGCATCGACGCCGAAACCTACCTGCTCGTGGTCAATGCCGCCAACATCGAAAAAGACTGGAACCACCTGAAAGCCGAAGCCGAAAAATTCGGACTCGAAACAGGCAGGGAACTCTACAACGCCTCGGACGAAATCGCCCAACTGGCCGTACAAGGTCCGCAGGCCATGAAAATCGTGCAGAAACTCTGCCCCGACACCGATGTGGAAAACCTGACCTACTACACGTTCGTCAAAACGACGGTGGCCGGTATCCCGAACGCCATTCTGTCGGCCACGGGCTACACCGGTGCAGGCGGATGCGAGATCTACGTGGCCAACGAAGACGCCGACAGGCTCTGGAGCGCCCTCTGGGAAGCGGGAGCCGAATACGGCCTGCAGAATATCGGACTCGGCGCCCGCGACACGCTGCGGCTCGAAATGGGCTTCTGTCTCTACGGCAACGACATCGACGACACGACCTCGCCGCTCGAAGCCGGACTGGGCTGGATCACCAAATTCGCCGACGGCAAGGACTTCATCGACCGCGCCGCGCTCGAGGCCCAGAAAGCGCAGGGCGTCAGCCGCCGTCTGATCGGTTTCGAACTCATCGAGCGGGGCGTTCCCCGTCACGGATACACACTGGTCGCCGCGGACGGCACACCGATCGGAACGGTCACGTCGGGTACTATGTCGCCCACGCTGAAAAAAGGCATCGGCATGGGGTACGTCGATACAGCCTACGCCGCGCCGGGTACCGAGATCGCCGTCCTGATCCGCGAAAAACCGATCCGGGCACAGGTAGTCAAAACGCCCTTCCTGAAAAAATAAAGAAACGCCGCACGTTTCCCTAAAACTCGGCACGGATGCCGCCACGATACGCGTATCGTGGCGGCATCCGTTTTCGAAAAACACGTCGCAACCGCCTACGCCGCCGCAAAAATACGCCCACAGGAACACCTCGCAAAAGAAAACGCCGAAAGAGAAGAAAACGGACACGACACACCGAAGCGTCGGTACGGAAATGTCCTGCGCAGAAAAATCGTCGCGGCAGACGTTTCCGAACCACGACACACGAAGCGCAAAACCGCGCGATCCGGATTCGGGAAGCGTCGGAGGATTACAAATGCTCCGACGCTTCCCTTTTATAAAATTCCGTCGGTCCTCGCACCGGACCTTCCGCGCCCCTCCGTTCCGGCTCTGGAAACGCCCTACCGAACATGCGATAGCGCAGCCCCACATTGCATCCGGTTTTCCGCAAACAGTCCCTGTTCCGAAACGACCGCACGGTCGTCCGTAAAAACGATCGGGCATGACACCCTGTCCTCCCGACACACTCTGTCCGGAATCGGTCGCCCTTCGTATTTCCATCGGTTCCGTAAAGTCCCTCGCCGACGAACGAAGCTCTGCGAAGCCATCTACCGATACATTCGCAACCGGCTCTTTTTCCGTTTTCGAGCACTCGCAGACAACTCCGAACCGTTTCCGGCATCCTCACTGCATCCCGGTCCGGAAACTCCGACGCAAACCGCCGGTGTCGATCCTGTTGCTCGCACACTGTCGGTGTACCGGAAGCGAACATCCCCGTAGGGACGACACGGGAACGACGCCGAAATAACGCGTATACCGGCCCCTCTGCGATCCGTCAGATTTCCGACGAATCTTCCCAATCCGTCCGCTTCCTGTCAGAAAGACACGACAAGGAAAACCGACCTCCTTCGTCCGTTCGTTCCGACCAACGGCAGACCGCCGGCGACCTCGACCGAAAACACATAGCGGCCCGCATTCTTCGAAGAATGCGGGCCGCCACATGTCATTCCGTTTCATCGCTCCGGCGATCCATCCCGGCCCGACGGCACAACTCCGTCGTTCGCAGCGCCGGAGGGCAGCTCTCTGTCCGGAAAAACCTTCCGTCACAGCCCGGTCAAGCGACATCGGGAAACCGTGCCCGAAAGACTGTCCGTAGCTTCTCCTCTCGACCGATCTTCCCGGACACCCGTCGCCCGGAACAAAGGCCCGTGCGTCAGAACTGCAGTTTCACGCCGGCCAGGAAGTTGATACCCAGCGCCGGATACTGGTTATAATAGAAAAGTTTCTGGTTGGCCAGATTGCGCCCTTCGACGAACACGCCGATCGTTTTCGAAATATTGTACTCGGCTCCGAGATGCACGTCGAACTGCATGTCGATATGGCGATCCGTCAGACCGAAACCGGACGGCAATCCTGTGGACAAAGCCGTGAAATCACGCGGACCGCAAACATCCACGCCGGCCTTGAGCAGGAATTTATCGCGATAATTGTACTTGACACCCAGACTGGCGGTCAGATCGGGCAACCCGGTAGACACGACGATATACTCGCCTTCGTCCTGGCCGAGTTCGATCTTGTCGTACCAACGATACTGCACACCCAGCTCCAGACCGAACGATCCCGACACACGGGCCTCGATCTCGCCGCCCAACGTCCACATCGACACATCCGAACCGGCGACCGCGAAAACATTTCCCAGATACAGATCCTCCGGAGTCGGAGCGTCATAGACATAGTTCATGAAATAATTCATGTTCCGGTAACGCGAATACCCTCCGAAGACATTGTAAGAGAACGTAGAGGTCGCACTACCCTTGAATCCCACCCGGGCATTGTATTCGGCCGTGTTCCGTCCGACGGCACCCTGCAACACATAGGGATTGACGGAAGCCAGATGCCGATATCCGTTGTTGATATACTGTCCGTCGAGATTCAGATAGGGCACGAAACCGCCGCGACCGGTATTCCACTGGAACCCGAACAGCGGGAAGAACGCACTCTCGTTGCGGTCGCCGTCGTTATCCAGCACATACTCGGCGCCCAGCGAGAATTCGGCTTTTCCCGCCTTGAGGCGGTACAGCGGACGTACGGACAGGATTCCGTCCTTGTAGCCGGACAATTCGCCGCTCCCTTTGTAATAGTCGTATCCGACGTGCAACGTCACCTCATGCCGGCCGCCGAACAGTTTGCCCATGTCGAGAAAGCCCTTCACGTCGGCCTGTTTCATATCGAAACGGTCCTGGAAATAGGCACCCTCGAACCCGAAACGGATATTGAAATAGGACAAATCCTCGAACGCATGTCCGAAACCGATCTTGCCGTGCACGGTCGAGAAATTCTGCCTCAACGCACCCGAAGAGAGATCGGGCAGAACGGCACCGCGATTCCACGCCGCATCGTATCCGTACCGGCTCACCTTGTCGTAGTCGTAACCTATCTCACCCCGGACGCCGAACCGGCCGTTACGGCCGAAACGGTGGTCGCCGTACAGCCCCACTTTGTTGAACGTCTGTGCGGCGGGCGTCTTGATCCCATTGACATTCTTGATATCGCTCCAGCTTCCGTAATGATTGAGGAACACGCCCCATTTGCCGTCGGTCTTTTGCGTGGACGAGAAATAAGCGTCCAGCACGCTCTGGAACGGAACGCCCGCGCCGACTTTCAGATAAAAAGGCTGCAAGGTACGGTATTCGTCCAGACTGACCTGAACGGGCTTGATCGGCGTCACGTCGAAGCCGTAGTTGATCGGAGACGGATGCACCTCGTAATGTACCTCGGGCCGCAGGGCCACCGTATCGATCATATTGGGAGCGATGCCCAGCTTATCGGCCTTGCGGACCGTGGGTTCGTAGTCGCGCGTCACGTCCATCTGACGGTTCAGATCGCTTTCGGGCTGCTGTGCCCGCACAGGCAACGCGGCGACCAGGGCCGCGGCGATCGGTATAATCGTTTTTTTCATCATCTTTCGGTTGTTATAAACGGAAACAGACTATTTCAGCGTTTCGATTTTCCGCAGGGCTTCGTCCACGACACCGTCGGTCTTGTCCGAATAACCGTCCACGATACTCTGGTAAGTGGCTTTGGCCTGGAACGCATCGTTCCTGGCGACATAAATATCGCCCAGCACCAGGAAGGCCTTGCCCATCCAGTATTGGTAAGGCAGATTGGCGTCGGAGAACGCGAACACTTCCTTCTCGGCCGCATCCAGCTTGTTCTGTGCGAACAGGATGGCGACGATCTGGTAGCGGGACTCGGCCGCATCGCGGCTACGGGCATCGATCACCTTGCGGTAATGGGCCAGCGCGCCGTCGGCATCGCCGGAAGCCTGCGCCGATTTTCCTTTGAAGAAATGGGCCGTCCGTACCGCATCGGCCGTCGCATGGGCCGACGCGAGCACCTCGTCGGCCGCCACGTCCATCGCGGCGACGTCGCCGCTCTCGGCCACCGCTTTCAGGTAGCCGTCCAGCGCCGAGGCGATCACGTTCTTTTGCAGGGCCGTATGGCTCAACGTCTTGTACAGCTCGGCGGCAGCGGCGTAGTCCTTATCCTCCATACGCATCGAGGCGGCCTTCTGCAAAGCCAGCGACTGATAGCGGTTGCTCGGCATCGCGGCGACCTCCTCGAAGGCGGCCAGTGCCGCGGCACGGTTGCCTTCATGCAGCGAGCAGTCGCCCAGCGCATAGAGCGCATCGGCACGATACGATCCTTTGGGGTATTGTCTCAGGTAATTGTCCATGAGTGACAGCGCGCGGCCGTAGTCGCCGTTCTGGTATACCTTGTCGGCAGCGACGAAGTTGAGCGAATCGCGTTCGACGACCGTGACATTGGTCTCGATGCCGCTTTTTTGCGCATAGGCGAAATAGGAGTCCACCTCGTTGCGATCGACATAGATGTTTTTGATACCCAGCATCGCATCTTTGGCCTGCGGCGACGAGGGATAGCGATCGACCACTTCCTTGTAGTATTTGAGCGCCTGCTGGTCATCGCCGAGATTCTGGTAGATCAATCCCAGTTCGGAAAGGGCGCTCAGGCAGTAAGGCGACTGCGGGTAGCCGGCCACGAGCCGTTTGAGCGCAGCGGCGGCTTCGTTGAAGCGTTCGTGCTGCTTGTAGGTACGTCCCAGCTCGAACATCGCGTCGTCCACGTATTCGCTCTTGCCGTCGCCGATGATGGCCACCAGCGATTCGACCTTACGGTCGTATTTGTCGGCCAGACCCAGCATGACAGCCCGCTGGAAACGAGCGTAATCGGCTCCGGAGGCACCCAGCGCGATGGCCTTGTCGTAATAGCCGATGGCCTTGTAATACTCCCGCTGCGCGAAAGCCACGTCACCCAGCCGATTGAACGCATCGGCCCGGACGGCATCCTTGAGCGTATAGGCCGAAACAAACCGGTCGAACCACGTGCCGGCCTCGCCCCACTTCTGCGCATTGAAAAGACAGTATCCCAAATTGTACTGTGCCATCATATTCTCCCGCTCGCCGCGCGGAGAGAGCGAAATGTAGGAACGGTAGAGCGGTTCGGCCCGGGCGTAGTCGCCTTTCTTGACATAGGTTTCGGCCCGCCAGAATTTGGTCAGCGCCGTGTACTTGGCCGTATACTTGTTGGCATCCGACACGTCGAACAGTTCCAGCGCCTTGTCGTAATCGCCCGCCTCGAAATATTCCAATGCACGGAAATAGGCGATTTTCTGCAACGCCATCTTCACGTTGTTGTCCGGATCGGGCACGAGCTTGATCGCCTCGTAGGCTGCATCGTAGTTGCGCGAATTGAAATAGGCGGCCAACAGAATCTCGCGGGCCTCACCCACGCGGGGCGAATCGGGATAGGTGCGGATATAGTCGTCGAGCACGGTGATGGCCTCATTGAACACGCCGCCGCCCAGTTCGTAGAGCAACTTGCCGTAGTTGAACTGCGCCTCCTCGCGGATCGCCGGATCGAAATCGGCCGACGAAGCCAGATGGAACGCGCTCAGGGCCTTTTTCCGGTCGCCCGTCTGCAGATAGGCGTCGGCCAGATGGAAGCTGGCGTTCTGGGCCAGTTCGTCCCCGCCGGAAGCCACCTGCGAAAGCCGTTCGATCGCATCGTCGTACAAGTGTCCGGCATATTCGCAATAACCGGCCAGATAGGTCTCCTCGCGCCCCATCTTGCCGCCCAGCCCGGCATAATTGTTCATATAGGCAAGCGCCTCGTCGTAGGCCCCCCTGTGGAAATAGGCTTCGCTGACGATGCGCGAGATCTCCCGCTGACGCTCCTCGGTGGATTTGGCCAGCAGAGGCACGCCGTTTTCGATCACATAATCGTAATTGCCCTGCCGGAACTCGATCTGAAGCAGGTAGAACGGGATCACGGGTTCGTAAGCCGGTTCCAAGGCGATCGACTGGAATCCCCTTTTGGCATCGCCGAACTGTCCGCGCGAATAGTCGATATAGGCGACGTAGTACGTGGCGTGCGGTTTATAGAGCGGATCGGACGACACGTTGCGGAAATAGCCGTAGGCCTTGTCCGTATCGCCGCACATGAAGGCGGCGTATCCCGTCCGGAAATTGTATTCGTCGAACTGCGAGAAATCGAGTTCGTAGGGATCGACGCTCCGGTAACGGTCGTAGGCCGCCCGATAGTCGCCGGCCTCGTGCAGCAGCACGCCCGAGGCAAAACGGACATCGTTGGCATAGATCGAGAACGGATATTCGAACAGGAAACGCTCGAGCAGTTCCTGCGCATTGTCCTGCCCCATCCGGGCGGCACACAGGGCCGCATAATAGGACGTGCGCTCGGCGAGTCCCTTCTGCTCGACATTTCCGTCCAGCCGGCGGGCCGCCTTTTCGAATTCGGCCTGCGCCGCTCCGTATTTCTGTTTTTCAAAAAGAGCGACCCCTTTGTCGTAATGGAAACGGACGTCTTTCGGAGCCGTTCCGCCCCCGACAGCGGGCATCGACAGCGTGAGCAGCAAAGCCGCCAGCGGCAATGATCTCTTTTTCATAATTCGGTATGGTTATTCGATTGAGCAAAGTTAGTAAAATTTCATTTCCTCGCTGCGGAAAAACGGCTCCGCCGGGACTCATTCTTCCGTCTTTTCGGCCGCCCTGAGTTTGGCGCTCCGCGCACGGGGATTGCGTTCTATTTCATCGGCCGCAGGCACGACGGCTTTCCGCGTCACAACCTTCCACGGCGAGGCGACACGGCCGAAAAAGTCTTTCCGGGGCTTTCCCTCGAAGTTGCCGGTGCGCAGGAAATTTTTCACCATGCGGTCTTCGAGCGAATGATAGGTAATCACGCAGAGCCTGCCGCCGGGACGGAGCACTTTGAGCGACTGTTCGAGCATCATCTCCAGCGCATCCATCTCTCTGTTCACCTCGATGCGCACGGCCTGGAACAGCTTGGCCAGAAACTTGCTCTCCCCTCCCCGGGGCGTGACGGGGGCCACGGCTCCGACCAGCGCGTCGATCGTATCCAGCGGAGCCTGCTCGCGGACCTGAACGATACACTGCGCAACGCGGTGCGGCGCATCCAGCTCGCCGTAATCGCGCAGAATGCGGGTCAGCTGCCGGTGGTCGTACGTCCCGATCACGTCGGCCGCCGAAAATCCGGCCCGCTGGTTCATCCGCATGTCGAGCGGAGCGTCGAAACGGAACGAGAATCCCCGCTGCTGCGTATCGAAATGATGGGACGAAACGCCCAGATCGGCCAGTATGCCGTCCACCTGCTCCACGCCGAGCGCACGGAGCCAGCCCCGCATGAACCTGAAATTGGACTCGACGAAACGGAACCGGTTGTCGTCGGGCACGTTCGCCCGCGCATCGCGGTCCTGGTCGAACCCGTAGAGCCTCCCTTTCGAAGAAAGACACTGCAGGATGCCGCGGGAGTGGCCGCCCCCGCCGAAAGTCAGATCGACATAGGTTCCGTCGGGACGGATACGGAGGGCTTCCATGCTTTCCTCGAAAAGCGCCGGTACGTGATAGGCTTGCATATAAAAAGATTACATGAAGGTATTCGGGCGTAAAAATACAAAATCTTAGCCGAAAGTCGCAGATTCACGCCCCCGATTCGTATCTTTGCGGCAAAAGCGACCCAACCATGTCCGACGACCGCCGTCTGCGCATCGATCTGAAAGAGGTCATCCGCAGCAAAAAACCCGCGCTGGCACGTCTGTTGCCCCGGTTCGTGCTCTCCTATCTCGAACGTACGATCCATCAGGACGAAATCAACCGCATTCTGGAACGTCATTCCGGACTCGACCCTCTCTCTTTCATCCGGGCCGCTCTGGCCGACATGGGCATCGCCTGCCGGGCCGTGGGGCTCGACGCCCTGCCCGAAGGAGGCCGGTATCTTTTCGCGTCGAACCACCCGTTCGGCGGCATGGACGGCATGATGCTGTGCGACGAGATCGACCGCCGTTTCGGCGAGGTGAAGATCATCGTGAACGACCTGCTGATGAACCTGCGTCCGCTGGCCCCGCTGTTCATTCCCGTCAATAAGCACGGACGGCAGAATGCCGCCTACGCCCGGACATTCCGCGACGCCATGGCCGGAGACGGACAGATCGCCACGTTCCCGGCCGGCCTCTGTTCCCGCCGACAGCACGGCACGGTGACCGATACGAGATGGAAACCGAGTTTCGTCAAGAACGCCATCGAAAGCAGGAGAGACGTCGTGCCGGTCTATTTCGAAGGCGAGCTTTCGTCTTTCTTCTACAACCTGTCGAATTTCCGCAAGGCCGTCGGCATCCGCGCCAACATCGAAATGCTCTATCTGCCGGACGAAATGTTCCGGCAGAAAGGCAAGCGTTTCGACATCGTTTTCGGACAACCCGTCCCGTGGCAGCAACTCAACAACGGCGAACCCGCCTCCGTATGGGCCGCACGGCTCCGCGAATACGCATATATGCTTAAAAACGGCCGATAACCCGCCGCGGAGGCACCATTGTCGAATTGTTTTTATACATTTGTTCCGAACAAAAACCTTTCGGATGAAAGCAGTAATCGCACCGGTCCCCACGGAAGCGCTCGAACAGGAACTGACCCGGGAACGCTTCCTGCGCCCCACCAATAACGGAGGCAATGAAATCTACATCGTCACGGCAGCCGACAGCCCGAACGTCATGCGGGAAATCGGACGTCTGCGCGAAGTTTCGTTCCGCGAAGGCGGCGGCGGCACGGGTGCCGAAGTCGATATCGACGAACTGGACCTCGATCCGGAAGGCTACAAACAGTTGATCGTCTGGGACCCCAAGGCCAAGGAGATCATCGGAGGCTATCGATTCATCGTCTCGCGGACGTCGCATCCCAAATGCTTCTCGACGGAACATTACTTCCGTTTCACCGACAAATTCCGCAAAGAGTACCTGCCTTACACGATCGAACTGGGCCGTTCGTTCGTACAGCCCCACTATCAGGGGACACGAGCCAACCCCAAAGGCCTCTACTCGCTGGACAACCTATGGGACGGACTGGGTGCGCTGGTGCTCGCCAATCCCGACATCCGTTATTTTTTCGGCAAAGTCACCATGTACGGCTCCTACGACCGCGAGGCCCGCAACCTGCTGATCTATTTCCTCCGCAAATATTTCCCGGACAGGGACAATCTCGTCGAATCGATCCACCCCGTCGAGCTGGACATCGACCGGGAAAAGATGGAGACCCTGTTCGACGGCGGCAGCTATCAGGAAGACTACAAAATCCTGACCCGCGAAATCCGCAAATACAGGGAGAACATTCCTCCGCTCATCAATTCCTACATGAGCCTTTCGCCCTCGATGAAAGTGTTCGGCACGGTCATCGACATCTATCCGAAAAAATCGGAACGGCATTTCAAGATCAAGCCGACAGTAAAAGCATAAAAAACACTTCCTTGCGGGAATCCGATCTTTTTACGGCATCGAATTCTCGATAAGAAACAGGACCGAAAACCGGGAATCGGCCGCATGCCAAACGCATCCGATTCCGCTCGTCGAATTTCCCTCCCCGGCGTAACCTACCGGTTCGCACGAATGTCGAACGCACGGAGGATGCAAGGTACAGAACATCCGTACTCCGGTTTTGATCGGTTTCACGGCAAAGCGATTTATCGCCCGAGGACTTCGACCAAAACAAAAAACGGCTCCGCATATGCAGAGCCGTTATTCAATCGGGATCGTTCCCGTTCCCCAAAGCATCGTCACGCATCGGTTTCAGCCGCACCGGCATCGGCGAGAGCCTCCTCCCGGGCTTTGGCCCGTTCGACGCGTGCGGCCAGTACGATACTCAGCTCGTAAAGCATGTAGAGCGGCAGCACGACCAGCACGAGGCTGAACAGGTCGGGTGGCGTGATGACGGCCGACACGACCGTCAGCAGCACGATCGCATGGCGGCGATATTTACGCAGGAAAGCCGACGAGACGATACCCATCCGCGCCAGAAAATAGATCAGCAGCGGCAACTGGAACACGGCGGCGCAGGCCACCGACACGCTCAGTACCGTCGTCAGATAGGACTTGATGTCGATCAGGTTCGTAATGTCGGGACTGGCCTGGTAGTTCGACAGGAAATTGATCGACAGCGGAACGATCAGATAATAGCCGAACAGCAGACCGCTGAAAAAGCAGACCGACACGGCGAAAACGAACATCCGGCTCTTGTGCCGCTCATAGTCGGTCAGAGCCGGCGCCACGAACCGCCAAATCTCCCACAGCAGATACGGCACGGCCAGCACGACGCCCGTCACCATCGAGATCTGCATGTGCAGGTTGAACTGACCGCCCAGCGCGGTATTCACCATATTGAGACTGATCTTGTTGATGCAAAGCGAATCGTTGCCCAGCAGCCAATGCGACACCCGGCACAGGAAATCGTTGGTCGGAAAATCGGGCGACTGCGGCCCCATAAGCACCGTATCGATCACGAAACGTTTGCTCAGAAAAGCCGCGATCATAATCACGAACAAAGCTAGCGCCGAACGTACCAAATGGGGACGCAGCGCTTCGATATGTTCGAAAAAAGTCATCTCGTTGTCGGATGACTTTTCCAGTTTATCGGTCATAGAATTATCGGACGGTTAGACTTTCGCCGCGAAAACGCAGCGCTTCACGCGGAGCGGACCTCCCCTGCGGAGGCTATTTCGTCACCTCGTCGGTCGGCTTGGTCGTCTCGTTGGTCTTCGGAGGAGTCTCTTCGGCCGAATAATCCTTATTGACGGCATCTTTGAACTCTTTGAGACCGCGCCCCATACCGCGCATCAGTTCGGGAATCTTCTTTCCGCCGAAAAGCAGAAGCACCAGAGCGATGATAAGAACCCACTGCCAAGGACCTACAAAGCCCATAATCAGCAAAGGCAAGCTATTCATAGTATAGTTGTTTAAGTTATGTCCGTTTTACCGTTCTTCCGCCGAGCGACGATCCGCATCGCCGGAAAGACGGCCGTAGCGCAAATATAACATAAAAAAACAGTTTTTTATTATTCCGCCCGAAAAATTCGGGAGCGGGCAGCGGCATCCGTTTCCTGCACCCGATGGGTCGGAGCCACCTCCTCGGCGTCTTTCGAACGACGGAAGAACATGGACCCGAACGCGCTGTACTCTTTTCACGCCGGCATCGCTTTCTCTGAAATGCGCCGCCTCCATTCGCAGCCCGCCCGATCCGAAATCCGGACAGGTACGCCCTACGATCCGCATACGGGCACATACGCCGGAGAGTTTCCGATGCCCTCTGCCAACCATGCTTGCCGGTCCTCTTTGCCGGAACGAGGAGAAAAGAAGAGGCCGCCCCGACAATGCAGCCGCTCAACCGGCGGCCGGAGCGGAAAACATCACTACACTCCAGCGTATTACCTTCCGGAAAGCGATTCCCGGACGAATGGAATCCGACTGCTTCTTTTTCGTTCGCCGGACGACCGCCGTCCGTTTCGGCGGATCGCCGTACCCGGCAGAAGCCGCTGCGTCCGGACACAGATTACGAGCCGGACACTGGACGAATTCCGCGGAGGCACAGAATCCGCCGGGACCGCCACTCTCGGAATCCTCGAGTCCGTTTCCACAGATCGCAGGTATCGGTATATACCGGACCGGCCGGCCCATCTGAAATATTCCGGAAGACATGCGTCTGCGCAACCGTTCCAGCGGCCGGCAGCCGAATCGCCAAGTACCCGTCTCGTCGCCGAAAATGCCCCGACAGTACACGAACGGGCAATTGCACAATCAAGCAGGAGGCCGTTTCCACGGAAGAGAAACGGCCTCCTGCTATTAGGAACGGAATCCGAATCCGGCTTCCGTCTATCGAACTTTTCAGCGTGCAGCCAGGAAATCGAATTTACCCGATCCGATCTCCAGCACGACGAACCCATCGGCCGCCACGGCAGACTTGACGGCCGGGTTCTGCAACACGGGCACTCCGCCTTCGGTCACCTGTTCGACAGCCGCGGCAGGAATGCGGACCGAAGCCGTCGTATTGGCCGGCACCTCGATCTTCCAGACGAGTCCGTTGTCGGTCTTGCTCCATTCGCTGACAATCCGGCCGTACATCGATTCGGTGGAGGCTTTCACCCAGTCGAGTCCTTCGGGGAAGTAAGGTTCCATGACGATCTTCTTGAATCCGGCCTGCTCGGCATCGCTGCGGATACCGGCCAGATTTTCGTAGTACCAGATAATCAGGTCGCCCAGCAGCATCACATGGTTGCCCGAGTTCATCGCCGGATCGGCCGTATCACCGTTCCAGAGTTCCCAGATCGTCGTAGCACCCTTATCGGCCATATAACCCCAGCTCGGATAGGTACGGTTCGTGGCGATCGTATAGGCCAGATCGCCGGCGCCGTACTGCGTGAGACCTCGCATGAGGAACTGTATACCGATCAGACCGGTGCTCACATGGCTGTCGAACTCGCCTTTCGTTTTTTCAACGACGTTGGCGAACACCCGTCCGGCGAGCGAATCGGGCACGAGCCCCTGCATGAGCGAGATCATGTTGGCCGTCACGGTATTGTTGGCGTACAGCCCTTCGTCGGCATGGAGGAACATCTTGTTGTAGGCTTCCTTGATGCGGGCCGCCTGTGCGAGAAAATCCGCGGCATCGGCCTCGTTGCCGGTCAGTGCGGCGAAACGGGCCATCGTGTGAAGCAGACGGTAATAGAAGCTCGTTCCGAGCAGACGACCGTCGGTCACGCGGGCCGGGTCCTGCGACCAGATCAGTTCGGGCGATTCGGGCGGCATGCACCAGTCGCCGTACACGTCGCAGATCACGATGTCGTCCTTCATTCTCGTGTCGCGGATGAATTCGATCCACTTTTTCATCGACGCGTAGTGTCTTTCGACGGGACGCAGGTCGCCGTACTGCCGATAGAGCATGTCGGCCACGCAGATATAGGCCGCAGGCCACGTCACGTTGCCCGAATGCTGATCGAACGACCAGAAGGCGGGAGCCACATCCGGCACGTTGCCGTCCTCGGACTGCATGGCTTCGATGTCGCGCAACCATTTTTCATACAGCAGCGCATGGTCGAACAGGTAGCTTTCGCCGATACATCCCATTGCCCGGTCGCCGAGCCATCCCATACGTTCGTCGCGCTGCGGACAGTCGGTCGGCATGCTGCGGTAGTTGCCCCGAATGCCCCAGTAGGCATTGCGGAAGACGGTGTTGAGCGTTTCGTCGGAGGTTTCGATCCAACCTTTGGTCTTCATCTCGTCGTAATTCACCTTGCCCTGGAAACTCCTCAGGTCGGGCGTGTAGTTGAGTCCCGTGATCTCGACGAAACGGAATCCGTGGTAAGTGAAGCGCGGCTCCCACGAGAATACGCCGTCCGAAGCGGGCGTATAGATGTCGGTCACACGCGCACCGCGCAGATTGTCCATATAAAGACTGCCGTCGTCCTTGAGCGTCTCGGCGAAACGCATCCGGATCGGCTTGTCCTTCTCGCCTTTGAGCGTCACGGCGAGCCATCCCACGAGGTTCTGGCCCATATCGACGATGTGGACGCTGTCGTTGAGTCTGGTGACGGAAACCGGATCGACCGTATCCATCGTGCGGATGTTCGGGTTACGCTGGGCATGCAGCTTTCCTTCGGGAGCAGCCACGAGCTGCACCGCATGCCAGCCGCTGTCGTCGAATCCGTTGGCAGCCCAGCCTTTCATCTCGAGGCGGGCATCGTATTCTTCGCCGTCGAACTCGTTGTTGGCGATGATCGGACCGTCGGTCGAGAGCTTCCAGCTCGCATCGCTGGAGACGACCTGCGAAGTTCCGTCCTGGTACGTCAATTCCAACTGGGCAAGCAGTTTCGGGAATCCGAACTGACGGATCGTACCCTCTCCGTGGCCGATACCCTCGGCCGGAAGCCGCATCGAGAAATAACGGCCGTTACCGAGAATCACGCCGATCGTGTTGTCCTTATCCTTGAGGAAACGCGTCACATCGAACACGTTATAGGCAACGTTGGTGCTGTAATCGGTGGCCGTGGGCGCAAAAACGTCTTCATTGATCTTCACGCCGTTGATATAGCATTCGTAGAAGCCCAGCCCCGAGATATAGAGCACGGCCCGGTCCACCTTGTTGCCCACTTCGAATTCCTTGCGCAGATAGCGGGCCGCCAGACGGCTGTCGCCGGCCAGACGGTCGGAAGCGTTCAGCGAGCTGTCCATTCCGATCCACTGCGCCTGCCAGTCGCCCTCGTCGAGCAGGGCCATCGACCACTGAGCCGGAGCGCTCCAGAGCGTGTCGCCCTTGTCGGTGGCCACGCGCACTTTCCAGAAATACCGGCCGCGCGATTCGAGCGCAGGACCGTCGTACTCGACGAAAGCGGAACGGTCGGAAGATACGTCGCCCGAATCCCAAAGCAGGTTCTCGCCTTTCTGCAACGCATTTTTATCGGTTGCGACCCAGATCCGGTATCCGGTCTGCATCGCATCGGACTTCGCGGAACGGAGCTTCCACGACAAACGCGGCCGAAGCTCGTCGAGTCCGACCGGATTTTCGCGCATTTCGGTCGTCAGATCGACTACGCCGGTGTTCTTGTCCTCGCACGACAACAACGCAGCTGCCAGCACGAAGGCCCATAGATTCAGTTTTTTCATCATATTCGGTTTCGGTTAGAGTTTCTATACATCATAAAAGCACTTATATACATCCTATTCCCCTCGTTTCGGGACGCGATTCCCGTACCCGACCGCAGTCTACGTCGTTCCGGCTCCGCCGGCCGTTCCGGACGGAACACGAAACCGGCAGTCCGGACGAAACCGGACCGCCTATCGCAATCGCATACGCGAATATACCCTTTTATTTCCTGTTTTTCAAAACCATCGATCGTTCTTCGCTTTTTTCGGCCTCCCGAAGGAACCGTTCGGCCACGACGACCCGCACGGCCCGGTCGATGATTCCAAACTCGAAAGGCGAATAACCCAATGCTTCGCCGTCTACCTCAACGGCGATTTCGGGCGACGACTCGATCCGGATACGGCGTCCCCTATCGAGGCTCGTCTTGCGCAGTTTGTATATTTTCCCGTTGAACAGCACCTTGAAGTGAAACATCACCGCCAGACGGCTCATCCGCCGGATGACCGTCAGGTCGAACAGACCGTCGTCGGCCACGGCGTCCGGCGTCTGGAGCATCCCTCCCCCGTTGTACCGGCCGATACCGATCGTCGCACTGTACACCAGATCGTTCACGACCAGTTCGTCGTCCACGTACACCTTCACGCCGGTCGAGGAGTAACGCAGCACCGCCTTGAGCGTACTCCACAGGTAGAGCCATTTGCCCCGGCGGCCCTCTTCCTTGAGGTGGTTGTACTTACGATTGACGAAAGCGTCGAACCCCACGCCGGCCACATTGGCCATATAGCGCGTCTGCTTGTAGTTGGCCTGGTAATAGGATATGACGCCCACGTCCTGCAGAAACGAATGCCCCTCGACGATGGCGCGGATCGCTTCGGAATACTTGCGCGGAATGCCGAACATGCGGATCCAGTCGTTGCCCGTACCCACGGCGATCACACTCAGCAGCACATCGGTCGTCGGGACTGTCTTCTGGATGAACAGTCCATTGACCACCTCGTGGATCGTACCGTCTCCGCCCACGACGATGATCTTGCGGAACCCTTTGTTCACCGCCTCGACAGACAGCTCGATGGCATGGTACTTCCGTTCGGTGAAAGCGTACTCGGGCACGATGCCGTGATCGCGCAACAGCTTGCTGATCTGCGGCCAATCGGTAAGCCCCCGGCCGCTGCCGGCCACGGGATTGACGATGGCGAACCACTTTTCGGAATCGATCATTCCCTCCATGCTATTTGGCCGGCGCATGGCGCAGCGTGGCGAGCAGATATTTCCAGAAACGTTCGACCGACGGGATGCTGACTTTTTCGTCCGGCGAATGCGGATAACAGATCGTCGGGCCGAAAGAGATCATGTCCAGACCCGGATAGTTCGTGCCGATGATGCCGCATTCCAGTCCGGCATGGATGGCCGTCACGGCCGGTTCGACACCGAACAGTTCCTTGTAGGAGGTCCGCATGGCGGCCAGAATCGGTGAATCCATGTCGGGATTCCACCCGTCGTATCCACCCGAAAGCGTCACCTCGGCCCCGGCCAGCTCGAACACCGAAGCGATCGACTCGCCCAGATCGTTCTTTTCGCTGGTGACCGAACTGCGGAGCAGGCACTGTACGAAAATCTTCCCTTCGCCGGAAACCACCCGGGCGAGGTTCGTCGAGGTCTGCACCAGTCCTTTCATCGAGGGGCTCATCCGGATCACGCCATTGGGACATCCCTGTACGGCTCGGATCAACCGTCCTTCGGTCGAAGCGTCGATGAGCGACGCGGGCAGGGCCGTCTCGGTCGCAGACACGACGATTCCGTCGTCCACGCCCTTGTATTCCGCTTTCACGACGGCTTCGAAAGCCTTCACGGCCTCGACGAACGCCGCAGCGTCAGTCGCCGGAACGACGACCTCGGCAGCCGCCTCGCGCGGGATGGCGTTACGCAGACCGCCGCCGTCCACAGACGAGAGTCTCAGGCCGAACATGCGGCCCGCCTGTCGCAGCAGACGGAACAGCAGCAGGTTGGCGTTGGCCCGTTCGAGCACGATCTCGATGCCGGAATGTCCGCCCCTGAGGCCTTTGACCTCGACACGGAAAGCCGTCATGCCGTCCGGCACGGGTTCTTCCGTGTAATCGAACGTCATCGAGGCATCCAGTCCGCCGGCGCATCCCACGTACAGCTCGCCCTCGGTTTCGGAATCGAGATTGACCAGAATCTCGCCCCGGAGCAAACCGCCCTTGAGTCCGTTGGCCCCGTCCATCCCGGTCTCTTCGGTAGCCGTAATCAACGCCTCGAGCGGACCGTGCACCAGATCGTCCGACTCCATGACGGCCAGAATCGCCGCCATGCCCATGCCGTTGTCGGCGCCGAGCGTCGTGCCGTCGGCCGTCACCCAGTCGCCGTCGATATAGGCCTCGATGGCGTCGCGCGTGAAGTCGAACGTCTTGTCGCCGTTCTTCTGAGGCACCATGTCCATGTGGGCCTGCAGGATGATCCCCTTGCGGGACTCCATGCCCGGTGTGGCCGGCTTGCGCATGATGACGTTGCCGGCCTCGTCGCCGAAAGCCTCGATGCCGTGCGCACGGGCCTCGGAAAGCAGATATTCGCGGATCGCATCCTCGTGATGGGACGGGCGGGGAATGCGGGCGATCTCCTCGAATTTCGCCCAGACCTTGCCGGGCGAAAGTTTTTTCAGGTTTCTGTCCATAATTCGCAACCTATTCGGTATCCGACCGCCTCTACCGTACGCGGGCGAGCATGTTTTTCACATTGTTCTCGATGCGGGAGAGCACGTCCTCGGTCTCGTCGCAGACGAACTTTTCGCCGGTGATCTTTTCGTACAGCTCGATGTAACGGTCGCTGACGCTGGCGACGAACTCGTCGGTCATTTCGGGCACACTCTGTCCGGGCTTGCCCTGGAAACCGTTGTCCATCAGCCATTCGCGGACGAACTCTTTGGAGAGCTGACGCTGCTGCTCGCCCTTGGCGAAACGTTCTTCGTATCCGTCGGCATAGAAATAGCGCGAACTGTCGGGCGTGTGGATTTCGTCGATCAGATAGATTTCGCCGTCCTTCTTCCCGAACTCGTATTTCGTATCCACGAGAATCAGGCCGCGTTCGGCCGCCATCTTCGTGCCTCGTTCGAACAGGGCGAGCGCATATTTCTCGAGCATATCGTAATCTTCTTTCGAGACCAGTCCGCTCGAAATGATCTCCTCGCGCGAAATGTTCTGGTCGTGCGCACCAATTTCGGCCTTGGTCGTCGGCGTGACGATCGGCTGCGGAAAGCGCTGGTGTTCCTTCATGCCGTCAGGCAGAGGCACGCCGCAGATCTCGCGGGCTCCGGCCTTGTAGTCTCTCCACGAACTGCCGGTCAGATAGGCCCGGACGATCATTTCCACAGGGAACGACTCGCAACGGTGTCCCACCGTCACCATCGGGTCGGGCGAGGCGATCTTCCAGTTGGGGCAGATGTCGGCCGTCGCATCGAGGAACTTGGAGGCGATCTGATTCAGCACTTGTCCCTTATAGGGAATACCCTTGGGCAGCACCACGTCGAATGCCGAGATACGGTCGCTCACGACCATCACCAGATAGCGGTCGTCGATATTGTACACGTCGCGGACCTTTCCTTCGTAAAGGCTTTTCTGTCCGTCGAACCGGAAATTGGTTTTTACGATTGCTTTTGCCATGTCTTTATTCTGTTTCGTTTGGATTATTCGTTGCCGTGTTTCTCGAAAGCCTCGACGATCTGTTTGACGAGGCGGTGGCGGATGATGTCGCGGTTGTCGAACTCGACGATCCCGATGCCGTCGATCCCGCGGAGCATGCCCATCACGGGCACCAGCCCCGAATCGTCGCGGCGGGGCAGGTCGATCTGCGTCACGTCGCCCGTGACGATGAAGCGGGCGTTACGCCCCATACGCGTGAGGAACATCTTGATCTGGGCGCGGGTCGTGTTCTGCGCCTCGTCGAGGATAACGAAAGCGTTGTCGAGCGTGCGGCCGCGCATGAAAGCCAGCGGGGCGATCTGCACCGTGCCGTCTTCCATATATTTGCCGAGCTTGGCCGCGGGAATCATGTCGTTGAGCGCGTCGTAGAGCGGCTGGAGGTAGGGATCGAGCTTCTCCTTCATGTCGCCGGGCAGGAAACCCAGCTTCTCGCCCGCCTCGACGGCCGGACGCGTGAGGATGATGCG
>UROX01000014.1 GCA_900549685.1 uncultured Alistipes sp. | reverse complement strand
TTCGGATACAGGGAAAACTAACTTATCAATTGTTGAAACTATGGCAAATAAGGAACAGAAACTGTTCGCCGAATTTCCACCGGTAACGACCGAACAATGGGAAGAGGCGATCGTCAAAGACCTTAAAGGAGCCGATTATGAGAAAAAACTCGTGTGGAGAACGGCGGAAGGCTTCAATGTCCGGCCGTACTACCGGGCCGAGAATCTCGACGGCATCGAATACCTCGGTTCCCGTTGCGGAGAATTTCCGTACGTGCGGGGTACGAAGAAAAACAACGACTGGCGGATTTTCCAGACCATCGACGTGGCATGTCCCCGCGAGGCGGGAGCGCTGGCTGCCCGGTTGCTGACCAAAGGCGTGGAGGCGATCGGATTCGTCGTCGGCGACAAGGATTTCTCGGCTGCCGATCTCGATGCGCTGTTGGAAGGGATCTCGCTTAAAAATACGGAAGTAACGTTCAGCGGCTGCGCCGTGAAGAAGGTGGCCGAGCTGTTCATCGATAAAATGGATAAGGAAGGCGTCGATCCCGAGACGGTCCGCGCCAATTTCGTCATCGACCCGATCATCGGCAAACTGACGCTCAAAGGGGCGTCCTCTTGCGAAGAGGGCACCTGCAAATGTTTCGAAAATCTGGCCGCGCTGATCGCCCGGGGCGCCAAATACGAACGGGTGCGCTTCGTAGGCGTGACCGGCGAAGTGTTCCACAACAGCGGTTCGACCATCGTACAGGAGCTGGCCTTCACACTGGCTGCCGGACACGAGTATGTCGTCAAACTGATGGAACAGGGCCTGAGCGCCGACGCGGCCGCCCTGTCGCTCCGTTTCTCGATGGCCGTCAGCTCCAACTATTTCATGGAGATCGCCAAGTTCCGCGCCGCCCGCATGCTGTGGGCCAACATCATGGCGCAGTATAAGCCCGCCTGCGAGTGCGCGCTCAAAATGAAAGCGCATGCCGTGACTTCGCAGTGGAACATGACCGTATACGATCCTTACGTCAATATGCTCCGGGGTACTACCGAAGCGATGAGCGCTGCCATCGCCGGCGTCCATTCGGTCGAGGTGCTGCCTTTCGACACGGCATACGAAAAGCCGACCGACTTCTCGTCGCGCATTGCCCGCAACGTACAGCTGTTGCTCAAGGAGGAATCGCATTTCAATCAGGTTTGCGATGCTGCCGGCGGTTCGTATTATATCGAAAACCTGACCGCCTCGATCGCCGAGCAGGCATGGGCGCTGTTCAAACAGGTCGAAGATGCGGGCGGTTACATCGCTGCGTTCCGCGCCGGTTTCATCCAGCAGCAGGTCGAGACGTCTGCCGCCAAGAAAGATCTGGGCGTGGCTACCCGCAGAGAGATTCTGCTCGGAACCAACCAGTTCCCCAATTTCAACGAAACGGCCGACGCCGCGATCACCGAAGCGACCGTGACGGGCGAAAAAACTTGCGCCTGCGCTTGTTCGCAGCCTGCGCCCGAGGGCGTGAAGCCGCTCAAACCCTATCGCGGAGCGATGGCATTCGAACAGATGCGCCTGAGCGTGGACCGCAGCGGCAAGGCTCCCAAGGCGTTCATGCTCACCTGCGGTGCGTTGGCTTTCGCCCGCGCCCGCGCGCAGTTCTCGTGCAACTTCTTTGCCTGCGCCGGTATCCGGGTACAGGACAATACCTATTTCCACAGCGTGGAAGAGGGTGTGAAAGCCGCTCTGGAATCCAAGGCCGAGATCGTGGTGATCTGTGCCGCGGACGACGATTACGCCACGCTCGCACCGGAGGCTTTCCGTCTGTTGGGCGACAAGGCGATCTTCGTCGTGGCGGGTGCGCCCGCCTGCAAGGAGGAACTCGAAGCGCAGGGAATCAAGAATTTCATCAGCGTCCGTAACAATGTGCTCGAAACCCTCAAATATTATCTTAAAGAACTCGGTATCTAAACAGGGACGATTATGAGAGCGAAATTTTCAGATTTGACATATAAAGGCACGGCCTTGACGGACGGCTGCGCCGAAGGCTGTGGGGAAAAACAGCCTTGGATGACCCCTGAGCAGATCGCCGTGAAGGGGACTTACACCGCCGCTGATCTCGAAGGCATGGAACATCTGGGCTATGCCGCGGGGATCGCGCCTTATCTCCGCGGGCCGTACAGCACGATGTACGTGATGCGTCCGTGGACCATCCGCCAGTACGCGGGTTTTTCGACGGCCGAAGAATCCAATGCTTTTTATCGCCGCAACCTCGCTTCGGGTCAGAAAGGCCTGTCGGTGGCGTTCGACCTTGCCACGCACCGCGGCTACGACGCCGACCATCCGAGGGTCGTGGGCGACGTGGGCAAGGCCGGCGTGTCGATTTGTTCGGTCGAGGACATGAAGGTGCTCTTCGACGGGATTCCGCTCGACAAGATGTCGGTATCCATGACGATGAACGGCGCCGTGCTACCCGTGCTGGCCTTCTACATCGTGGCCGGACTTGAACAGGGCTGCACGCTCGAACAGCTCAGTGGTACCATTCAGAACGATATCCTCAAGGAATTCATGGTGCGCAACACCTATATCTATCCGCCCGAATTCTCGATGAAGATCATCGCCGACATTTTCGAATATACGTCGAAGAACATGCCCAAGTTCAACTCGATCTCCATCTCGGGATACCACATGCAGGAGGCGGGCGCTACGGCCGACATCGAGCTGGCCTACACGCTGGCCGACGGGCTGGAGTATCTGCGCACGGGCGTGAACGCCGGCATGAGCGTCGATACGTTCGCCCCGCGGCTGTCGTTCTTCTGGGCCATCGGCATGAACCATTTCATGGAAATTGCCAAGATGCGTGCTGCCCGTCTGCTCTGGGCCAAGATCGTCAAACAGTTCGATCCGAAGAATCCCAAGTCGCTGGCGCTGCGTACCCACTCGCAGACCTCGGGCTGGTCGCTGACCGAACAGGACCCGTTCAACAACGTGGCCCGCACGGCCATCGAGGCGATGGGCGCTGCGCTGGGACATACCCAGAGTCTGCACACCAACGCGCTGGACGAGGCTATTGCGCTGCCGACCGACTTCTCGGCCCGTATCGCCCGCAACACGCAGATCTACATTCAGGAGGAGACCAAGATCACGCGTGCCGTCGATCCGTGGGCCGGTTCCTACTATGTGGAATCGCTCACCGACGAGATCGCCCGCAAGGCATGGGCCCTGATCGAAGAGGTGGAAAAACTCGGCGGTATGGCCAAGGCCATCGAGACGGGTATTCCGAAGATGCGTATCGAGGAAGCGGCTGCCCGCAAACAGGCCCGCATCGACTCGGGCAACGACACCATCGTGGGTATCAACCGCTACCGGCTGGAGAAGGAAGACCCGATCGACATTCTGGCCGTGGACAATACCGCCGTGCGCGAGGCGCAGATCAAGCGTCTGGCCGAACTGCGGGCCAACCGCGACGAGGCCAAAGTGAAAGCCGCGCTGGCCGCCATCACCGAATGCGTCCGCACCAAGAAGGGCAACCTGCTCGAACTGGCCGTGGAAGCCGCCAAGGTGCGTGCATCGCTGGGCGAAATCTCCGACGCCTGCGAAGAGGTGGTCGGACGTTACAAAGCCGTTATCCGTTCCATCTCGGGAGTATATTCAGCAGAAGTGAAAAACGATGAAAATTTTGCGAAGGCCAAACTGATGGCCGAGCAGTTCGCCAAGAAAGAAGGGCGTCAGCCCCGTATTATGATCGCCAAACTGGGTCAGGACGGACACGACCGCGGAGCCAAGGTGGTGGCTACCGGTTATGCCGACATCGGATTCGACGTCGATATGGGTCCTCTGTTCCAGACGCCGGCCGAAGCCGCCAAGCAGGCTGTCGAAAACGACGTGCACGTCGTGGGCGTCTCTTCGCTGGCCGCCGGTCACAAGACGCTCGTGCCGCAGATCGTGGCCGAACTCGCCAAACTGGGCCGCGAAGACATCGTCGTGATCGTGGGCGGCGTGATTCCCCATCAGGATTACGACGACCTGTACAAGGCCGGTGCCGCTGCCATTTTCGGTCCCGGTACCCCGATTTCGACCGCAGCGATCCGGATTCTCGAAATCCTGCTCGACGAGTAACCGTTTCCCGGAATCGGGCGGCCCGTATCGGGACCGTCCGGTTCCGGTTTCCGGAACGGAACCGAGAGTCTCTTCGACTGCCGGTCCTGTCTGCCTTCGGAAATAGAGGGAAAAGAGGTCTCGCCTCGATAGCACATCATGCGTCCGGGAAAGTCGTTCGACGAAACAGTCGCGACTTTCCCGGACGTTTTTTATTTGTCTTCAGTCGGTTGCGGAGAGACGCAAAGCGAGGGCTGCGAGGGCTTCCGGAATATGAAAATTGAAACGACCGGACGGGATCTACATCCCGGGGGGAGTAGGGGGGAAGAATCTTTCGTTCCGTGTTATGCTGTTTTGTCCCGTTCCGAGGGATGCGGCCTGTGATTGCGGATAACGATGCCGGGAAATTGGAATGCCTCGGGGAACCGGCGGATTTACAGCTGCCCGAAAGTTGTGGTTCCCGACGCGATCGGCGGATGGGTCCGGCCGTTATCGATCCTGTCTTCTTTCCGCCAGGGTTTCTCGGATGCTCTTCGGCAATTGCGCGATGACCGTGTCGTAGGACAGTCTCACCATCTCGAATATCGTCTTTTCGGGCACATCGCTGTCGAAGTAAACACTGTTCCAGTATTTCTTGTTCATGTGCCATCCCGGCCGTATGCCGTCGTAACATGCACGCAGTTCTTCCGTCTTCTCCGGCGGACATTTCAGCAGACAGAACTCGAACTCGTCGATGTGTACGACGCAGAACCATTTGTCCGCGACGGAGAAACACAGGAGTCCTCTGTTGTATTCGTTCTTTCCCGTAGCCCACGGCATCGCTTCTTCGGCGGCGGGCAGGGATAGACAGTATGTCCGGAATTCTTCTATGTTCATCGCGGAGGATCTATTCGGCTGCACAAGATACGAAAAACTCGGGTGAAGTCGGAGTATTTCCGGATACGACCGGCGTATTAGGACCATCGAAGAGTACGATTGTCCGCGGAAATGATCGGCGGCGGACGGAAGGGGTTCGTAGCCGTCCGGCGGGCCTGTCTGTGGAGTTTGTTTTTTTCTGCGGTTCTGTGCGGCGACACGGTTGCGTCGGATGGTCGGACACGCCGGAACGATCTTCTGCGGAACGAAGTGCGGAAAGGGGGCCGGAGTATGCCTTGCAGGGGGGAGGATCGGGAGACGGTCTCGAAGCGTGCTGTCGCCGGCAATGACGCGGGCGAAGGAGGTGTCCGGCCGGAATTTTCATGCCCGGAAACGGTTCTCCGAGACCACGTTTGCCGAAAAATTCATACCTTTGTACGAATTACAGATCTTTTGACCCGGAACCATGAAAAAATTCAAACGCTATCTCGTCACATCGGCGCTCCCGTATGCCAACGGCCCGGTGCATATCGGACATCTCGCGGGGGTATACATCCCGTCGGACATCTATGTGCGCTACCTGAGGCTGCGCGGCGAGGACGTCGTTTCGGTATGCGGTTCGGACGAACACGGCGTGCCCATCACGATCAAGGCCCGCCAGGAGGGAGTCACTCCGCAGGATATCGTGGACAAATACCATAACATCATCAAAAACGCCTTCGAGGGACTCGGCATATCGTTCGACATCTATTCGCGTACGACTTCGCCCACCCATCACCGTACGGCGTCGGACTTCTTCCGCACGCTCTACGACAAGGGCGAATTCACCGAGCAGACCACGATGCAGTATTACGACGAGGAAGCCGGGCAGTTTCTGGCCGACCGTTACATCGTGGGCACCTGTCCCCATTGTCAGAACGACCGCGCCTACGGTGACCAGTGCGAGAAGTGCGGCAGTACGCTCAATGCGACGGACCTGATCGATCCCCGCAGCGCCATCACCGGATCGGTGCCGGTACTGCGCGAGACGACGCATTGGTTCCTGCCGTTGAACAAGCACGAGGAGTTTCTGCGCAAATGGATTCTCGACGGCCACAAGGAGTGGAAGGTCAATGTGTACGGGCAGTGCAAGAGCTGGCTCGATTTGGGGCTTCAGCCCCGGGCCGTCAGCCGCGATCTGGACTGGGGCATCCCTGTTCCGGTCGAAGGAGCCGAGGGCAAAGTGCTCTACGTGTGGTTCGACGCGCCGATCGGCTATATCTCGGCTACGAAAGATCTTACCCCCGACTGGGAAAAATACTGGAAGGACGAGGAGACGAAGATGGTCCACTTCATCGGCAAGGACAACATCGTCTTCCACTGCATCGTCTTCCCGGCCATGCTGCGCGCCCACGGCGGATACATCCTGCCCGAAAACGTGCCGGCCAACGAGTTCCTGAACCTCGAAGGCGACAAGATATCGACCTCGCGCAACTGGGCCGTCTGGCTGCACGAATATCTGGCCGAGTTCCCGGGCAAGGAGGATGTCCTGCGTTACGTGCTGTGCGCCAATGCGCCCGAAACCAAGGACAACGACTTCACGTGGAAAGATTTTCAGGCCCGCAACAACAACGAACTGGTGGCCGTGCTCGGCAACTTCGTCAATCGCGCGCTGGTGCTGACCCACAAATACTACGGCGGCGAGGTGCCCGCATGCGGCGAGACGACCGACTACGACCGCGACATACTGGCCGAACTTCCCGTCATCAAGAAAGCGCTCGAAGAGAATGTCGAAAACTACCGCTTCCGCGAAGCGCTCAAAGAGGCGATGAACATCGCCCGGCTGGGTAACAAGTATCTGGCCGACACCGAACCGTGGAAGCTCGTCAAGACCGATCCCGAACGGGTGAAGACGATCCTCAACATCTCGTTGCAGATCACCGCGTCGCTCGCCGTGGCCATCGAACCGTTCATGCCGTTCACGGCGGAAAAAATCCTCGGTCTGCTGCGCATCGGCAAGCCGGGTTGGGAACGGATCGGAGATCCCGCACTCGTCGCGACCGGACACCGGATCGGCGAGCCGGTGCTGCTGTTCGAGAAGATCGAGGACAGCGTCATCGAGGCCCAGTTGCAGAAACTGGCCGATACCAAAAAAGCCAATATGGCCCGCGAGACCGGCAAGGCGCAGGCCGAACCGCAGAAAGAAAACGTCTCGTTCGACGATTTCGGCAAAATGGATATCCGTGTGGCGACGATTGTCGAGGCCGAGAAAATCGCCAAGACGAAAAAACTGCTCAAACTCACCATCGACACCGGCATCGACCGCAGGACGATCGTGTCGGGTATCGCCGAGCATTATAAACCCGAGGAGCTGACCGGACGTCAGGTGCTGGTGCTCATCAACCTCGAACCGAGGGAGCTGCGCGGAGTCCTTTCGCAGGGGATGATCCTGATGGCTCAGGATGCTTCCGGCAAACTGACACTGCTCTCTCCCGACGGAAAGACGGACTGCGGAGCGACGGTCGGATAGCCGGCGGGAGGCGCCGGGCCGCGGACAGGTCCGGCAAAAGACGATTTTGCGACGATTGATAAAAATAGACAAGGCTATGGATTTGGATTGGAAAAACCTTTCGTTCGGTTACATCAAGACCGACTGCAACATACGGAGTTACTTCCGCAACGGGGCATGGACCAGCCCCGAGCTGACCGCCGACGAGACGGTCACGATGCATATGGCCGCCACCTGCCTGCATTACGGACAGGAGGCTTTCGAAGGACAGAAAGCGTTCCGGGGAGCGGACGGTAAGATCCGTATTTTCCGTATCGACGAAAACGCCAAACGGTTGCGGGCTTCGGCCGACTATCTGAAAATGGCCCAGCCGCCCGTGGAACTGTTCGTCGAGATGGTCGAGAAAGTGGTGCGTGCCAACGAGCGGTTCATTCCGCCCTACGGAACGGGCGCTTCGCTCTACATCCGTCCCGTACTGTTCGGCACCGGTCCTCAGGTGGGTGTCAAGCCCGCCGACGAATATCTGCTGATTATTTTCGTTTCGCCGGTAGGCCCTTACTATAAAGAAGGTTTCAATCCGATCAAGGTCATCATCGACCGCGACCACGACCGGGCCGCCCCGCTCGGAACGGGCCACATCAAGGCCGGAGGAAACTATGCGGCCAGCCTGACCTCGGCCGAAATCGGTCACGAGAAAGGCTACCCCAGCGTGCTCTATCTCGATTCGAAAGAGAAGAAATACATCGACGAGTGCGGAGCCGCCAACTTTTTCGCCATCCGCGACGGCAGCTACATCACGCCCGAATCGCATTCGGTGCTTCCGTCGATCACCAACCTGAGCCTGATGACGCTGGCCGAAGAGATGGGACTCAAGGTCGAACGGCGCCATGTCGCTTACGAAGAGCTCGAAACGTTCGACGAAGCGGGGTCCTGCGGAACGGCCGCCGTCATTTCTCCCATCGGCAGCATTTACGATCCGGTGAGCGACCGTACGTTCGTTTACAACGAAGGTCGTTCGGGCCAGTGGTGTACGAAACTGTACAATAAACTGCGGGCTATCCAGTACGGCGAGGAACCCGATACGCACGGCTGGATGACCGTGCTGTAAAATACGTGCGACCCGATGACAAGAGAGCTGTCCGGTATCCGGACAGCTCTCTTGTTTCGTTTTCGGGTGGCAGTTCCTGCATCTGCCGGATGCACGGAGGTGAATGCCGGACGTTCGGATGAACGGTACCTAAAGCCGGACGACGGACCGGGCGTCTTCCGGGAACGGAAAGTCCGGGGCACTCGACCGGATGCGTCTTTGTGGCGAGGCTTCTTTCGCACCGGATCGAAGCGTTCGGTGGCCGTATATTTCGATGCGCGGAAGTTTTCCGCCGGACCGAAACGGGAACGGCTCCTGCCTGCATCGGCCGGAATGCCGGAGGATGCGGGCAGGGAAACGGCCGGTGGCCTCGCGGGCTTTTGCGGATAAACGTTATCTTTGCCGAAGCTCCCTGCCAATCTCTTTTCTATGACTCCGCAACAATTCGCCGAAGCTGTCCGAAAAAAGTTCGAGTCGGGTTTCGCGGCCCGTTACGGCAAGCGGATCGTCGAGGACGATCTGTTCGGTACGGCGCTCGATCTGAGTCTCGATCCCAATCCGCAGACGGCCTTTCACGCCGCCTATGCGTTGGAATACGCTTTCTTTGCCGCGCCAGAACGGTTCGAGCCTTTTCATGCGCGGTTCGTCGATTGTTTTCTGGTCGTCTCCCATCCTGGCGTTCATCGTCACTATTCGAAAATCATGTCCAGCCTGTTACAGACCGGTTCGGTCGTTTTGTCCGACGAGCAACGACAACGGGTCGCCGAACGGACTTTCGACCGGCTGATCGATCCGAAGACGCGTGTTGCGGTCAAGGTATGGTCGATGGAAATTCTGGACAGCCTTTCTGCTGCCTTGCCCTGGGTAGACGAACAGCTCGAAGAGACCGTCCGGTTTCTGATGCGCGACGGATCGCCCGGCCTGTGCAACCGGGGCGCCAAAATTTGCAGGAGAATCCGCCGAAGAAAAACGTCGCTTCCCTCCGCCGGACGATAGGCGGAAAGCCTGCCGGAATTTGAATGCCGACATCGGACAGAATGTTCGGCGACAATATCGGCATGTCTTCTTTCCGCTGCCGATTACCAGACATTTCTGTGTATCCTTTCCTCGACGTCGATTTCCTTTTGTTTGGGGAGGAATGCGTTTTTTGCGGGATAACCCATCGTAAGCAGGCAGATGAACTCATAATCTTCGGGAGTACCTACGATTCTCTTTATTTTTTCGGCTTCGTCGCTCACGGGGATATGGAACACGGTTCCCAACCCTTCATCGGTGGCGGCAAGCAGCATGTTCTCCAATGCGCACCATGCCGAAGCGAAGTAGTTGAGCGAACTTTGCTCCTGGGGTTCGAGCAGCGGGCTTTGCTTTTGGCGGAAAAACGGCAGAATGAGCAGGCCGCTCTCCATGAGCATCTTTTGTTGTTTGGGCAAAGCGTCGGCGAACATTTCCATCTTGTCCTTGTCGCCCGTATCATCCGCCTCGAAAACGAGTTTTTTGAATGCCGCCATGTTTTTGGTGAGCGGAGCGATCGTCTTGGCAATGTTTTCATGTCCGCGCACCACGATGAACTCAAGCTGACGCAGGTGGTCGTTGGTCGGGGCTTTGAATGCTGCACCGATCACTCTTTTGAGAATTTCATCGCTTACTTCTCGATCGGAGAAATCACGGTATGTGCGACGTTTCTCCAGTACTTCGTACAATTCCATAAAGATGCGTTTTTATGTTATATCTTTTGCAAAAATACGCTGCTTAATTGTCGTGTATTTGTATTATTGTTTTATTTGGTTGTCGTATATTTGCAATTGCGTGAGCCGAACCGTTTCATCATGGAAGATACCGCCATACCTTACGAACTGCCCGAAGTGGAGAATCACTCGTTTTTCTTCATCGACCAGCGGGTGGAACCGAGTCTCGAAGCCAAGTTGCACCGGCACGATGCGTGGGAGTTGTATTACGTCGTTTACGGGCATGGCAGCCGGATGGCGGGCGATACGTTGCAGCCCTTCGCTGCGGGTGATGTGGCTTTGATTCCGCCGTCCATGCTTCATCGCTGGGCGTATGCAGCCGATAGTGCGGACAAGAGCGGATGTGTCCGTTACTTGATGGCGGCTTTCAGCCATTCGCTGGTGGAGCGGTGTATGGAAGTGTTTCCCGAATTGAGAAACAGACTGGCTGGCGTGATATTTCCGACCGATGCGCTGAAATTCGGGGTAAGGAGCTCACGAGTGATTCGTGAGGTATTATCCGAAATGAACGATATGGACGAGCTGGGACGTTTGAGCGCGATGTTCCGCCTGCTGCCCGTCGTCTTTACCTCGTCCGACCATACGTTTGCGGGGAAACCGATGCGCATCGAACGGGACGTGCGACGGATGCAGCAGATTTGTGCATACGTGATGAAACACTACGTCCATCCCATTGCTTTGGACGATATTGCAGCGGAGGTCGGCATGAACCGTTCTGCATTTTGTTCCTACTTCAAACGATGCAAGGGGATGACCTTTTCGCAGTTCGTTACCCGATACCGTCTGAACACGGCTTGCGAGTTGTTGCGACATTCGCAGAAGCGGGTGTCGGAGATTTGTTATACGGTCGGTTTCAATGACCTGCCTCATTTCGTGCGGGTGTTTACAAATACCATGGGGATGTCGCCTTCCAAATACAGAAAGCTGGGCCAAAAGAGTTAAGGCGATCTTTGGAACCGTGTTTCGGAGTTCCGGACAGCGGTCGCGTGTTTTTGGGGGAGCATGACCGTGCCGAAAACAGGAAAACGGGTAGCGTAATCCGTTTAGATGCCGTTCGGCAGCGTACGGTTATCTTTGCGGTCGAAAAACAAAGTATCCCGTATGGAAGAGATAAGAATCGATTGCGCCCGTCAGAGCGCGGAGGAGCTGGCCCTGGCCAAAGAACAGGCACAGCTGGCGTTCCGGCTGAACCATACCATGCCCATGACGGAGGAATACGACGAGCTGTTGCGCAGGCTGTTTCCCGATATGGGCGAAGGCAGCCGCGTGAATACGCCGCTAACGGTCGTGCGGGCGCATCGTGTGAAGATCGGCCGTCGGGTCATCGTCATGAACGGTTGTCTGATGATGGCGGCCGGAGGGATTACGATCGACGACGATGCGCAGATCGCGGCCAATGTGCAGCTCATTTCGAACAACCACGACCTCGACGACCGGATGGTCATTACCTGTCGGCCGGTGCATATCGGCCGCCGGGCATGGATAGGAGCCGGAGCGACGATTCTGCCCGGTGTCACCGTCGGCGAAAACAGCGTGGTGGGCGCCGGCAGCGTCGTGACGCGCGATGTTCCGCCCGACACCATCGTGGCCGGCAATCCGGCACGAGTGATCCGGAGAATCGGAAAATAGAACCCGTGAAAGCCGGGATTCCGGAGCGTTGAGGTCCGAATTCGGTTCGCGGTATACATTGGCGTGGAATCGCCTGTTTCCTTTGCCGGCGTTTGCGGCGACATTTCCCGATTGCTGCCGCGACCGTTGGCCGTGGGGCGGGGCGGTCTCGCCTCGGCGGAGGCCGGAGATCGCTGTTCGGAGGCGCGTGAGGCGGCAGTGCCTCCGGCCAGTATGCAGAAACGACGGTCGCGTATTTCGGGAGGCCGCCCGGAGTCTCCGTTGCGTCCGGAGTCGTCCGGGGGCGGGCCGGCGGCTGTTGAGGCTGCGATCTTGCGGTATCGTGTGCGTTCCGGTGCTCCAACGGTTTGCGGAGGCTTTTCCCGGGCCGATAAAAGGCTCCGGGAGAAAGGTGCGTTTCGGTATTTATCGTTATCTTTGTCCGGAGTGCGCCGTGCTGCCTTCTTTTGCCGGGGAGGCGGTCGGCGACGGAGCGTTTAAATTTTATACCGGGTGCAGTTCAAAGACATCATAGGACAGAGAGAGACGATCGGCCATCTGGTCCGGGGCGTCGATAGCGGCCGCATCGGTCACGCCCAGCTTTTCACGGGCGACGAAGGGTTCGGCGGGCTGCCGCTGGCCGTGGCCTATGTACAGTATATCAATTGTACGGACCGTCGCGACGGCGACTCGTGCGGGGTGTGCCCTTCCTGCCGCCAGATCGGCCAGCTGGCCCATCCCGACGTGCATTTCGTCTTTCCGGTCAATACGCCCAAGGGACGGTCGTCGGGCGAGAAGCCGTTGAGCGACCGTTTCCTTCCCGAGTGGAGGAAGATCTTTGCCGGGACGGGGGGCTATTTCAACGAGCCGATGTGGTATTCGGCCATCGACATCGACAACAAACAGGGCAATATCAGCACGTTCGAGGCGGACGAGATCATTCGCAAATTGTCGTTCAAATCGTTCGAGTCCGAATACAAGGCCGTCATTATCTGGCTGCCCGAGCGGATGAACGTGCAGGCGGCCAACAAACTGCTCAAGATTTTGGAAGAGCCGTGGAGCAAGACGCTCTTTCTGATGGTTTCGGCCTCGCCCGACCGGTTGCTCGCCACGATCCTTTCCCGGACGCAGTCCGTCTCCGTACCCGGCATCGGAATCGAACCGATGGCGGCCTATCTGAGCGCGACGAGGGGACTTTCTGCTGCCGATGCGCAGCAGGTGGCCCGTCTCTCGCGCGGCAGCGTGCTCGAAGCCGGCCGCATTCTCTCGCACGGCAGCGGGGAGGATGCGCATTTCGATCTGTTCGTCCGTCTGATGCGTCTCAGTTACGAGGACAGGCACATGGAACTGCTGGAATGGGCCGAAACGGTCGCCTCGATGGGGCGCGAAGAACAGAAACGGCTGATGGAGAATTCGATCCGTCTGATTCGGGACAGCTATATGCTGACGGCCGGGGTGGAACGCATCGCGTTTCTGTTCGGCCGCGAATACGATTTTTGCAGGAAATTTGCACCGTATGTCCATAACGGAAATGTCGAACGGATCATCGCCGAAATGGAACTCGTCATCCGGCAGATCGCCCAGAACGGCAATCCCCGGATCATTTTTCCGCACTTCGCCCTGAGCGTCAGCAAACTTATCAACCGGCTCTGATGGCACGCGCGGTTCTGCTCACAGGGGGAAATCTGGGGCCGGTGGCCCGGAATCTGGAGGAGGCCCGCCGGCGCATCGGCGAGAGGGTCGGGACTGTCGTCGCCGCTTCTTCGATGAGAGATTCCGAGGCATGGGGCTTCGAGTCGGACGACCGTTTCCTCAATCAGGTGCTGGTCGTGGAGACGGCGCTCGAACCGGAGCAGGTGCTGGATGCCTGCCAGCGGATTGAGAGCGAGATGGGACGCGTCCGGACGCCGGGTGCGGGATATTCTTCCCGAACGATGGACATCGACATACTTTTTTACGAAAATCGCGTTATATCCACCGAGAGGCTCGTCGTGCCGCATCCGCGCATGGAGCAGCGCGATTTCGTGCTCGCTCCGCTGGAGGAGGTGCTGCCCGCATTCGTCCATCCGGTTTCGGGGAAAACCGTCCGGCAGCTCCGCGAGGAGCTGAAACGGCGCGGCAGCGGACAGTCGGTATGAAAACTATCGAAAAATCGCTACCTTTGCTCACTATATTGTTTGTCGAGACATGAGTACGACCGAAACTCGAATATACAAGGCGATCGTCCGCTGGGCGCTCTTCGCTTCGCTGGCCGTGGGGCTGTTGGCGCGTTGCGCCAGTCAGGCCGCTCCGCGCGGAGGTCCGCGCGATACGCTGCCGCCGAAAGTGGTGTCGATGACACCTGCGTTCGGAACGACGAATTTCAAGGACAAGCGCATCTACATCGAGTTCGACGAATATGTGCAGCTCAAAGACCAGCAGAAGGAGTTCTACACCTCGCCTTTCATGGTCAAAAAGCCGGTCATATCGCTGCGCGGCCGGGGCATCCAGATCGACCTGAAGGAAGATCTCGACTCGAACCGCACCTATGCGCTCAATTTCGGACAGAGCGTGGCCGACAACAACGAGGGAAACCCGTATACGGGGCTGCGCTACGTCTTTTCGACGGGCGATCATATCGACTCGATGCTGATGTCCGGCTATACGGTCGATGCGCAGCGGGGCGATACGGTGGGCAACGTGTTTATCCTCTTCTACGATGCGGCTTCGGATTCGGTGGCCAAGTACCTGACGCCCGAATACGATTCGGTCGTCTACAAGCTGCGGCCGTACAGCGTGGGGCGGTCGTACCCCAACGGAATCTTCATCGCCGAAAACCTCAAGCCCATTGATTACCGAATCTATGCGCTGGAGGACAACAACGGCAACCTGACCTACGAGCCGGGGGCCGACCGGATCGCTTTTCTCGACTCGGCGTGCAATCCGCTTACGCAGCCCGCTTTCGACATGTGGTACGACACGACACGGCGATACATGCAGGCCGATCCGCAGGTCCAGATGCGGATGTTCAAGGAAGAGGCCGCACGGCGGCAGACCTACACCGGTTCGAGCCGTCCGCTCGGCAACAAGGTGTTGCTTACTTTTTCCTCGCCCCGTCCCCAAATCGAGGAACTCTCTTTCGAGGGCATCGACTCGACATCGATCGTTACCGAATACATGGCCTCCAAACGCGACAGTATGGTGTTGTGGTTCAAGGCCGATGTCGATGAGCTGCCCGATACGCTCAAGGGGCGTCTGATCTACCTCAAGCACGACAGCGTGGGCGTGCTCCGGCCCGACACGCAGCAGTTGAGACTGGCCTGGAAGTCGGCTGTGAAGAAAGACAAGAAAAAGGACGAGGACGAAAACGCCGCGCCCGAACCCAACCCCTTCCAGGTCAAGGTGGGCGGCGGCAAGTCGATCAATCCGGAGAAGAACATCGTTTTCGAGTTCGCCTATCCGCTGACCCGGGTGGACACGGCCTCGATTCTGCTCGAGCATATCGAGGGAGAAGATACTGCCGTTCCGGTCGAGATGACGTTCCGGCAGGATACGCTCGCCATCCGCAAGTGGACGCTGGAGGCGCCGTGGGGCGCCGACGAGAAATATCGGCTCACGATACCGGCCGGCGTGTTCGAGAACACGAGCCGGCAGAGCAACGATACGATGCGCACGGAGTTCACGATCGAGTCTCCGGACAAATTCGCCACGCTGGTGCTCAACGTGAAGGGCGAGACGCCCGAGAGCGAATACATCGTTCAGGTGATTTCGCCCGAGGGACGGCTTATCAAGGAGCAGGCCCATGTCGGGACGGGAACCGCGACATTGCGGTACGTGGATGTCGGGACGGTCAAGTTGCGGATCATTCGGGACGATAACGGGAACGGGCGCTGGGACACCGGGTCGCTGCTCGAAAGACGGCAGCCCGAGCGGGTCGAGTTTTTCGTGGACGATGCCGGGTCGGAGGAAATCGCGACCAAAGAGAACTGGGAGCTGGTGTTCGACGTGGATATGCAACGGATTTTCTCGCCCGTGACGATGGAAAAAATGATGGAGAAGATCCAGCGGGACGACCTCGTCCGGTTGCGCGAACTGGCCAAGAAACGGGCCGAAAACGCGAAGAACAAAGACGAGCATCATCATTCGTCCGGGATGAACATGAGTAGCATGGGCGGCATGATGTGATGAGCGGCGTAGCGACAGAAAGCCCAAACGATAAACGGATATGCGGAAAATAAGACGGATACTGACGGCCGTAATGGTCCTGTTGAGCGGCAGCCTGTGCGCTCAACACTATATCGGTGTGCGCGGCGGCTGGGGCGGCGGTTCTTCCCGTCTGGTGCCGGCCCGCGAGACCGGTACCGAGTGGGGACTCTATTCGGGCGGACTGTCGTATAAGTTCTACACCGACTCGAAATTCGTGGGCGGTATTCAGGCCGACCTGCAATATATGGGCCGGGGGTATATGTACGACCAGTTCCGGGATTCCGATACGAGCTATCACCGGACGGTCAATTCGCTGGAGCTGCCTTTCATGTGGCAGCCCCATTTCTACATCATGCGGCGGCATGCCCGCGTCTATCTCAATCTGGGCGTCTATATGTCCTATCATCTGGATTCGGAATATTACTGGAAGTCGAAACGGGACGGTATCTACCACCGGAGCGAGTACGAGATGAAAAACACGCGGGACAACCGCTGGGGGTACGGGCTTTGCGGCGGCGGCGGTATCAGCGTTCTGATCCGCCGGTTCGAGGTGGCTTTCGAGGCGCGTTACTATTACGGATATGCGGACATCCTGAAGAACAAGACCAAATACCAGGGCAACCCGTTGCGTTCGCCGCTCGATAACATCAATATGTCGATGGCTGTCTATTACCGGCTCAGTAAAGAGGGCATCCGGTCGGCGCCGAGCAAAAATGTGGCGCGCAAAATAGAGGAAGCCGCCGCGCGGAAGGCGCTCAAACGACTCGGGAAGCAACGCGATGCCGAAGTCGTCCTGTCCGTTCCCGAGGGCGGCGTTCCAGAGGGAGATGGTGCCGGACTTTCGGGGGAGGCGCCTGCTGCCGTCGGAGCTTCGGACCCGGATGCGGAAGGGACGCCGGCCGGAGCCGGAATCTCCGAAACGGAGAAGCCGCATGTCGAACCGTTAAAAAATGTTGAAAATGAGTAATGAAATCGAATCGACCCGCCAACAGAAAATAGGCCGTCAGATTTTGCGGGACATCAGCGATATTTTTTCCAAAGAGGCCGCTTCGCTGCTTCAGGGCACGATGGTGTCGGTGACGCTCGTGCGTATGAGTCCCGACTTCGAGCTGGCTAAGGTATACCTGAGCATTTTCCCGTTCGAACGGCACGAACAGGTCATGGCTTCGCTCAAAGAGAATAGCTGGATGATCCGCAAGGCGCTCGGAACGAGGGTGAAGCATCAGCTCAGACGGGTACCCGAACTGGCATTCTATCTCGACGATTCGCTGGAATACATCAGCGAAATCGACCGGTTGCTCAAAAAGTAGATAACTTCTCGTCCGTTCCGAAAGCATGCCGAACCTACCGTTCCTGTTCGCTCGCCGATACCTGTTTTCGAAAAAATCGCACTCGGTCATCAATGTCATTTCGGGTGTGAGCGCGTTTTCCGTGGCGATTCCCGTCGCGGCGATGGTCGTGCTGCTGTCGGTGTTCAACGGATTCGAGAGTCTGGTACGGACGATGTACCGGAGCTTCGATCCCGATATACTGGTGCTTCCCACCCGGGGCAAGGTTTTCGAGAGGGACACTCTTTCTATCGACCGTATCGAGGCGATCGAGGGTGTGGCCGCCGTATCCTGTACGCTGGAAGAGAACGCGTTGTTCGAATACCGCGGACGGCAGTCTTTCGGTACGGTCCGCGGCGTCGATTCGCTCTACGGCGAGGTCGTGCCGATGGACAGCATAGCCATCGAGGGCGAGTACCGTCTGTGGTTCGGCGATATGTACGAGGCGTTCGTCGGACAGGGCGTGGCCTACGCGCTCGGCATACGGACGGGACTTAACTCCCCGTTGTCGGTCTATGCGCCCCGCCGGGGCAAGGTCTCTTCGCTGCTGCCTTACGGATTCTATAACAAGCAGAACATTTTCCCGTCGGGCGTCTTTATGCTCGAGGCCGAGGTGGACGGCAAGTACGTGTTCGTGCCGCTCGAATTCGCGCAGGAGCTGTTCGATTACGAAGGACGGGTCTCTTCGCTGTCGGTGAAGCTCGCTCCGGGCGCGGAGCTCCGTCAGGTGCAGCAGCGGATCGCGGATATATTGGGTCCGGGCGCCAAAGTCCTTTCCCGCTACCAGCAGAAGGAATCCTTTTATCGTATTATGGCTTATGAGAAGTGGGGCATCTATTTCATTATCCTGCTGGTGCTGCTCATCGCGTCGTTCTCGCTGGTCGGGTCGCTCGTCATGCTGATTATCGACAAACGGAAAGATATGCGGACGCTTTTCACGATGGGGGCCGATCTGAAGCTCGTGCGTAGGATTTTCGTCGGCGAAGGCATGCTCGTCTACCTGAGCGGAGCCGTAGCGGGGCTTCTGCTGGGTGTGGGACTTTCTCTGGCCCAGCAGTATTTCGGGTTTCTCACGCTTTCGGGCGAGACGTTCCTCGTCGATGCCTATCCCGTCGAGGTGCAGGCGGGCGACCTGCTCGGCGTCGTCGTGACGTTCGTCGTGTTGAGCTATCTGATTTCCGTACTGACGGTCCGGGCCATGATTCCCGATAACGCGTTAAGATTGAATTGATTTATGATGAAACGACTGGTTTGTCTGATGGTGCTGGCCGCGGTTGCGGCGTCTTGCCGCCGTGCCCGGACGATCCCCGACGATAAGTTGGTGGCCATCACCCGCGAGATCTATCTGGCCAATGCGTTCCGCGGATCGACGCTCTATCCGCTGTCCCAGTCCGATAGCGTGGATATCTACACGCCCATTTTCGAGAAGTACGGATACAAGCCGTCGGACCTCTCTTATACGATCCGGGGATTGTCCAAACGCAAGAGCGTACGCTTTACCGACATCATCGACCGGGTCACCGAACAGCTGGCCCGCGAGGATTCTCTGCTTGCGGCCCGTGTGGCGCTGCTCGATACGATCGACGCCCGTATCGACCTCCGGTATCGGGAAGTGGTGCATGCCGATACGGCCGTCCGTGTCCTGACCCGTACGAGCGATACGGACAAACCCGAAATCTCCATTCCGGCCCGGCCCGGCCGGTACGAGATCGAATTCGTTTACGACCGGGATACCGCCGACCGCAACAACACGCTCCAGTACGCTCATTTCGTGGTCGATACCACAGGAGAGAAAAGCTCGTTCCTGTACAGGAATTATCTGAAGAACACCCGCAAACGGGAAACGGTCGAAGCCGTGCTGCCGGAACAGCTTCCCAACGGTCGCGTGCCCCGGACGCTGGAACTCTGTCTGGCTGCGGTCAGCGGGCGCAGCGCGGGCAAAAAGGACGGTAAGGAAAAACCGAAGACCTCGCTGAAAATCGATTCGCTCCGGGTGGTGTATTATCTTCCCCGGGAAGAGGCCTATGCCCGTTTCGCGGAAGAGACGAGACCGGGGAACATACTCGATTCGTTGAAAAAAGATACTACGTATGTCCGAATTCCGGAGAAGATTGTCCGCCCATGCGATTCTGACACCGCAAGGGTTGTTGCGCGGCGGGATACTCTCGTTCGATGAGACGGGGACGCTGGTCGATATAGCCGTGCCGGGTATGGCGGCGATCGACGGTTGCCGGGATGTGGAATTCTTCAGCGGCATTCTGCTGCCCGGGATGGTCAATGCCCACTGCCACCTCGAATTGTCGTATCTGAAAGGGGCCATTCCCCGCGGGATCGGCTTTGCGGGTTTCGCCGATGCGATCGCCGTCGAGCGGCACCGGTGCACTCCGCAGCAGCGCATCGAGGCGGCGGCCTACCGCGATGCGAAAATGTACCGCGAGGGCGTGAGCGTCGTGGGTGATATCTGCAACGGAGCCTCCACATTCGGAATCAAAGAAAAATCGCCTGTTTTCTATCACAATTTCGTCGAAGGATTCGGATTGAAGTGCCCCGATTTCTCGCACGTGCATCGGTTGGCCCGCGAAGCCTCGGAGCGGGGACTCGCGGCATCCGTCACGCCGCACTCGACCTATTCGTTGCAAGACACCCCGTTCCGCGAACTGGCCGCATCGGGCGGCCGTCTGTCGGTCCATTTCATGGAGAGTCTTCAGGAACGGGACCTGTTCTTTCGCCGCGGTCCGTTGTTCGAGCGCAACCGTAAGGCGGAGGTGAGGGAGGACTTTCTGCAGTACGGTTCGCCGGCCCGCCGGATCATGGCTTCGGTGCCGTCCGGGACGGACATCCTGCTGGTGCATAATACGTTCGTGACCGAAGAGGAAATGTCGCAGCTTAGGTCGCATTTCGGCGACCGGAGCTGCTGGGTGGTGTGCCCGCGCTCGAACGATTATATCGAAGGGGCGCACCCTCCGGCCGAAGCGCTCTATCGGGCCGGATGTTGTGTGGCGGTCGGAACCGACAGCCTCGCTTCGAACGACAGTCTGTCGTTGATCGACGAACTGAAATGCTTGCCGGAGATTCCGCTGGAGGAACGGCTCCGGTGGGCCACCCTCGGAGGTGCCCGCGCGCTGGGTGTCGAAGACCGGTTCGGCAGTTTCGAGCCGGGCAAGAGGCCGGGCGCCGTGCTGCTCGACGGTATCGATTGGGAATGGATGCAGTTGAGGCCCTCCGCCCGTACCCGCCGCATTCTTTAGCGTATCGGGGGCGAAGGTGTTTTCGGAATATTCGTCCTCCGCTCGTGTCGCCCGTCTTTTCTGCGGAATGCGTTTATATACACCGATATTTATCCGATGGCAATATTTTCGAATCGCGGTCCCGAACTCTGTCGGGGCGATCCGGAATGCGGCCGGCAACCGCGGTCGGATATGGAAAGCGCGTCCCGAAACGTCGGCACATTGGAATATATCGTCGCCAAAATAAGTATTTATACCTATCGGAAATAGGTCTATCCGCCCACTCCCGTCATGGCGAAAGTGCATAAATTTGTTATGCTGAATATCGTGTGAAAAGCAAAAGGGAATATGGGAAAATATTTCGACATGCTGATGGAAGATGTCCGCGTGAAAGAAGGGCTGACAGCCTGCATGAACTGCGGAATCTGTACGGGCGTCTGTCCGGCCGCCGAGTTTTACGAATACGATCCCCGGCAGATCGTCAATGATGTCCAGAGTCAGGACGACGAGCGGATCGAAAAGCTCCTCAAGAGCGATACGATCTGGTATTGCGGCGAGTGCATGTCCTGCCGTCCGCGTTGTCCGCGAGGCAACACGCCCGGTTATATCGTGCAGTCGCTCCGGACGCTCTCCCAGCGGCTCGGGTTTTTCACCGAATCCGAAAAGGGACGCCAGCAGTTCGCCCTCGAACGTACCGTCGGTCAGAACATTCTCCGTTCGGGGTACTGCGTGAGGCCCGATTTCGTCGATCCCGACCTTCATCCCGAGCAGGGACCCGTCTGGAGATGGATTCACGACAACGACAAGGACGTGTTCGCCCGTTTCGGCGACAATTACTGCCGTCCCGGCGTGGGGGCCTGCCGTAAGATCGACGACAGGAGCATGGAGGAGATCCACAAAATCTTCGAAGTGACTGGCGGTGCCGCTTTTTTCGAACATATCGAAGAATGTTCCGACCGCAAGGCCCGCGAAATGGGTTTCGACGGGGCCGACGACAATTATTTCCGCGAAGTGTTCACCCGTAACGACGGTACGCACTACGGAAAATAGAAACGGGCCGGAAGTTCCGGCCGCAACGACAGCAAGACGATGAAGATAGCTTGGAAAGACTACCAGAAGGAAATAGCCGACGATAAGTATTACTATGCGCGCAGCTGTATCCGGCAGAACTTTTTCCCGGGTTCCGAAGCCGCTTTTCTGAATATCCTGCGCAACGATCTGGGACGCGACGTTTACGAAGATCCCCGGCATACCTCCTGCACGGGCATCGGTTACCATTCCGACATCGTGCCGCTGGAGACGACCATGACCGTCGTCGCCCGGCAGTTCTCGCTGATGACCGAGGCCGGGTACGAGAATTTCACGCCTTCGTGCATCACCTCGTTCGGCATCTATTCCGAAGCGCTCGAGATGTGGCACGAGTTCCCTGAACTGGAGGAGAAAGCCCGCGAGTACCTCTACAAGGCCACGGGACGCGAATTCAAAAAACCGAAGAACCTGGCCCATACCTCCGACGTGATTTTCCATCACCGCGAGGAGATCGCCGCCAAGGCCCGTCACCGGCTCGTGAATGTCCGGACGGGCGAGCCGTTGCGCGGCGTGGAGCACATCGGATGCCATTACGCCAAGATTTTCCCCAAGGCGGGCGTCGGCGGTTCGGAGTTTCCTTATGTGCTGGCCGGCATGATCGAGGCATGGGGCGGACAGGTGGTCGATTATCCCGAACGTCGCCACTGCTGCGGGTTCGGGTTCCGCAATTATCTGGTCATGGCCAACCGGGGCTATTCGGTGGCCAATTCCAAAAAGAAATTCGAGTCGATGGCTCCTTATAAGCCCGATTTTATTGTGGCCAATTGCCCGGGCTGCGCCATGTTCCTCGATCGGTGGCAGTATACGGTTTCGGAAATGGAAGGCACGTTCTACGGCGGCCCGGGCCGCGGCATTCCCGTGCTGACCTACGAGGAACTGGCCGGACTGGTGCTCGGCTACGATCCGTGGGATCTGGGCATGCAGATGCACCAGGTGGCGGTCGAACCGTTGCTCGACAAAATGGGCATCGAGTACGATCCTGCGGCCAAGTATCTCGGTAAGAACGGAAAATACATCGGTAAGCCTGCCGATACGGCGATAGGCTGTTATACGAAAAACATACTCTAAGGAAAACGATGAGCAAGAAAGTAGTTATTATCGGCGGCGGGATCGCCGGCATGCAGGCGGCCGTCACGCTCGGAGAGCTGGGCATCCGGTCCGTGATCGTCGAGAAAGAGGAGTCGCTGGGCGGAAAGCTTAAGGGTTGGGACCGTCTGTTCCCGACGATGACGCCGGCGGGCGAAGTGCTCGAACCGCTCCGCGGACGCGTGGAGGCTTCGGGAGCCGAGATCCTCACGTCGAAAGAGGTGGACGCCATAGAAGACGACGGCCGCGCCGTGCGGCTCGCCGACGGCAGCCGGATCGAGTCCGATGCGGTGGTCGTAGCCTCTGGGTTCGATCTGTTCCCGGCCCAGATCAAGGAGGAGTACGGGTATAAGATCTACGACAATGTCTTTACGACGGTCGATGTCGAACGGATGTTCCGCGAGGGCGGTATCCGCACGGCCGACGGGCATACTCCGCGCACGGTCGCTTTCCTGCATTGCGTGGGATCGCGCGACGAGAAGGTCGAGCAGCGGCATTGTTCGCGCGTGTGCTGCATCACCGGCGTCAAACAGGCCATCGAGGTCAAACAGCAGATTCCCGACTGCGAGGTCTACAATTTCTATATGGACATGCGCATGTTCGGTCCGGGGTATGAGGAATTGTACCGCCAGGCCCAGCAGCAGTACAACATCCATTTCGTCCGGGGTCGGATCTCCGAGGCGAGCCAGACGATCGACGGCCGGATTCAGATCAAGGCCGAGGATACGCTCGTGGGACTGCCGCTGCGTATGAGCGTCGATATGCTGGTGCTCATCGTGGGCATGAAGGCGGGAGCGAGCAATCTGCGGTTGAGCGCCTGCGCTGGGGTGGACCTCTATCCGAGCGGCTTTGTCCGCCCGCTCGATCAGTTTTCGGGCAATGTCCGTTCGGGTTCCGCACGCATATTCTATGCGGGAACCGTCACGGCGCCCAAGAACATCGGGGAGTCGATCAACGAAGGTATCGTCGCCGCCTATCAGGTGGCCGGAGCGATAAAAGATTGAGGCGTATGGAGTGGGGATTTACCATCAGCCGTCCCCGGACGGTGGATCTGGACCGCAACGACATGGGGTATTCGAAGCGTCTGCTGCGCGAGTTTCCCGAGTTGCAGACCTGTATCGCCTGCGGGAACTGTACGGCGACCTGTACGGCGGGCAACCTGACGAAGTTCAACGTGCGCAAGTTGCAGACTCTCGTCCGTCGAGGCGAATATGAGGGCGTGCGCGACGAGTTGTCGAAGTGTATGCTTTGCGGCAAATGCCGTCTGCTGTGTCCGCGCGGGATCAACATCCGCCGGCTGGTTCAGAAAATGAAAAAGGAGTTGCCGTAGAGGCGCGAGGCTGTCGTGCCCGAGATCGCGGAGCCTGAGGTTTTTCGGATTTAGAGAAAAAACATGGAACATTTCAGACTGTTTGTCTTGCCGTTCTGGCTGGGAGCGCTCTTCCTGCTGGCGGCTTTGTCGTATAAATACGTCCGCTGGTTCGCGGGCCTGTCGGCCGAGCAGCGGCGTATGTTTTTCCGCTCGCTGCCCACGCGGGCTACGCTTCGTTCGATAGGCGAAATCGTCAGCGAGTCGTTATTGCACCGTAAGATATGGAGAACGAACAAGCTGCTGGGATACATGCACACCACCTTCGCGCTGGGGTGGTTTCTGCTGATTCTCACCGGATGGATCGAGACGCTGGTCTATTTCAAAGGCGAGAACGTGCCGCTGTACGTCGATATTTTCTTTTCGTATTACGTTCATCCGATATTCGAGCATAATTTCAATTTCTCGCTCATCAAGGACGCCCTGCTGCTGCTGATTCTCGTCGGAGTGGGGCTGGCTTTGTTCAAACGGCTGCGGTCGCGGGCGATGGGCATGCGCCGCACGACGAAACATATCGCGGGCGACCGCATCGCGCTGACGGCGCTGTGGTGCATCTTCCCGGCCCGCCTGCTGGCCGAGAGCATGACCAGCGCGTCGGTGTGGAAATTCGGCGGTGTGGTCTGGGCGCTGGGCGAGGAACATCACCTGATTCCGCCGGGTATCGGCTGCGGCAGTTTCCTGACCCATACCACCGGCGAATGGCTGGCCCGCATACTGCCTTCGGGCGTGTTGCAGGCCGGTGAGCTGCCCTGCTGGTGGCTGTATTCGATTGCGTTGGGCGTGTTCTTCGTCGCACTGCCGTTTTCGCGTTACATGCACATCTTCACGGAAATTCCGCTGATTTTCCTTCGCAACGCCGGATTGCGTAGTTGCGAGAAGGTTTCTTCTTACGACCGGTTCCAGACCGATGCCTGCTCCCGCTGCGGTATCTGTATCGACCCCTGTCAGTTGCAGGCTGATGCCGGTATCCGGGGCGTACAGTCGGTCTATTTTCTGCGCGACAGACGCTACGGGCGGCTGACGGACGAGGTGGCGGACAACTGCCTGATGTGCGGCCGTTGCGAACAGGCCTGTCCGGTCGGGATCGAGCAGAACATGTTGAGGCTCAACAGCCGGCATGAGCGGGCTGTACCTGCGGGCGAGAACCGGTATGCCTATGCGCAGGGTATCGACCGTTCGCAGGGCGAGGGTCCTGTGGGTTATTTCGCCGGTTGCATGACGCTGCTCACGCCGCGCATTCTGCGGGCCATGGAACGTATTTTCGCGGCCTCGGGCGAAGAAGTGTGGTGGGCCGATAAGGACGGAGGAGTCTGCTGCGGCCGTCCGCTCAAGCTCTCGGGCGAGGTCGAGGCTGCCCGTAAGATGATGGATTCGAATAAGGCATTGTTCGTCAAGCACGGTATCCGGACACTCGTGACCTCGTGTCCCATCTGCCTGCGGGTCTTCAGGGAAGACTATGCGCTGGAGGGAATCGAAGTGCTGCACCATTCCGAGTACATCGAACGGCTTATCGAGGCCGGCAAGTTGAAAGTGCGGCCGGGCGAAACGGATTTCACCTACCACGATCCCTGCGAGCTGGGCCGCGGTTGCGGTATCTACGATGCTCCGCGCGAAGTGATCGGCCGTATCGGCCGGCTCGTCGAACCCGAACAGACGCGCGAACATGCGCTGTGCTGCGGATCGAGTGTGGCGAATATCGCCATCGACGACGAGGGACAGCGCCGTATCGGGCAGAGTGTCGCCGCGTCGCTGGCGGCTACAGGCGCCGAGGCGGTCGTGACGGCCTGTCCGCTTTGTAAGAAAGCCATTGCCCGCGGCAACGACATGCCCGTTTACGATCTGGCCGAGGTCGTGGCCGAGGCTCTGTGACGCATATTCCGGGAAGGCTGCGGCTGTGCAGAGAAAAGGACCGGCGAATGTCCGCATTTTCGGTCAGCTCGTTCGGATATAAAAAATGCGACGGAATTTTTCGCCGGGTTTATCGGTTGTTACGATATATTGATTTTTAGTCGATTGGCTGTTTCTTCTCCCGGATGTTCGGCATGCGGGATGCGCCGTAAGACCGTCGCCGGTGAAAAATTTTTTTGCATTGCCGGATTTTTGATTTATCTTTGCAGCACGATACCGCGGGGTGGAGCAGTTGGCAGCTCGTTGGGCTCATAACCCAAAGGTCGGAGGTTCGAGTCCTCCCCCCGCTACTCAAATCGGACGATTCGTAAGAGTCGTCCGATTTTTTCGTTTAGTCGGTTCGTAAAAGTCCGCAGGTGATCGTAACTTCGGTGC
>UROX01000013.1 GCA_900549685.1 uncultured Alistipes sp. | reverse complement strand
ATGGTTTTCTCTGCGAAGTTAGAAATTTTTATGTCAATAAATTAAGAAACAATTCCTACTTTTGCCCGTTGAAAGGTTTTTCACAAAACCGTTCGCACCCGTTCCGAAATTAAACACCATCGAGATAATGAACCGTTTCCTTACCGTCGGAACCGCCCTGCTCGCCGCAGGGGTTCTGTGTACGAACTGCAAACCGAAAATGAAAATCACGACAGAGCCTTATCCCGTCGCCCGGATGGACAGCACCGTGGACGACTACTTCGGGACGAAAGTCGCCGACCCGTACCGCTGGATGGAGGACGACAACGCCGCAGAGACCGCCGAATGGGTAGCCGCCGAAAACGAGGTGACACGCGATTACCTCGCGCAGATTCCCTTCCGCGACAAGATCCAAAAGCGGCTGACCGAACTGTGGAACTATCCCAAATACGGCACGCCCGCCAAACACGGCGAATATTACTATTTCTTCGAGAACGACGGACTCCGCAACCAGAGCATCCTCTACCGCCAGAAAGGACTCGATGCTCCGGCCGAGGCGTTTCTCGATCCGAACACGCTCTCCGAGGACGGCACCGTGGCCCTGTCGAACGTCTCGTTCTCGCAGGACGACCGCTACATGGCCTACTCGGCTGCCGCGTCGGGATCGGACTGGGTCGAAATCCGCATCATGGACACCAAGACGGGAGCCGCCCTGTCCGATACGATCCGGTGGGTGAAGTTCTCCGGCGCGACGTGGAGCGGAGACGGGTTCTATTACAGCGGCTACGACGAACCCACCCGCGAGGAAATGCTCTCGGCCCAGAACCGTTTCCAGAAGATCTTCTACCATAAACTGGGCACCGACCAGAACGCCGACCGGCTGATCTACGAAGACAAAGACCATCCGCTGCGCTACCTGAGCGCCGAGGTGAGCAAAGACAACCGCCAGCTTTTCGTCTTCGCCACCGAAGGCACCAGCGGCAACGAAGTGCTCTGCAAGGACCTCACGCGTCCCGGTTCCCGGTTCGAGGTCCTGTTCCCCGGATTCGCCAACGACTACACGATGGTCTTCGGCAAGGACGACAAAGTTCTTTTCTACACCAACGAAAACGCTCCGAAATATCGTCTCGTACAGGTCGATTTCTCGACCGGGAAGCCCGCGGTCAGCGAATGGCTGCCCGAATCGGACCGCCTGCTCGAAGGCGCCTCGACGGCGGGCGGATCGCTGTTCGCCTTCTACCTCGACAAAGCGCAGAGCGCCGTGGAGCAGTACGGCATGGACGGCAAGAAACTGCGCGACATCGCGCTGCCGGGCATCGGTACGGTCAGCGGGTTCTCGGCCGACACGGACGCCAGCAACACGTTCTACGCCTTCTCGGGCTTCACTTCCCCGACGTCGATCTACCGGTACGAAATCGCTTCGGGCGAATCCGCCACGTTCAAGACGCCCGAGGTCAGGTTCGATCCCGATGATTTCACGACCGAACAGGTATTTTTCGAAAGCAAGGACGGCACGCCCGTATCGATGTTCCTCGTCCACCGCAAGGACATCCGTCTCGACGGCAAAAACCCCACGTATCTCTACGGCTACGGCGGATTCAACATCAGCCTGACGCCGGGCTTCTCGCCGTTGAGCGTCCTGCTCATGGAACAGGGAGGCGTCTACGCGATGGTCAATCTGCGGGGCGGCGGAGAGTACGGCGAACAATGGCACAAGGCCGGCATGCTGGCCAACAAACAGAATGTCTTCGATGACTTCATCGCCGCGGCGGAATACCTCATCGCGAAAGGCTACACCTCGAGCGAAAAACTGGCCATCGCCGGCGGTTCGAACGGCGGTCTGCTCGTAGGCGCCTGCATGACCCAGCGGCCCGATCTCTATGCCGTGGCTCTTCCGGCCGTGGGCGTGATGGACATGCTGCGTTATCACAAATTCACCGTCGGATGGGGCTGGGCCGTCGAATACGGCAGCAGCGACGACGAAGAACAATTCGGCTACATCTACAAATACTCGCCGCTGCACAACATCGTACCGGGCACCTGTTACCCGGCCACGCTGATTACGACGGCCGATCACGACGACCGCGTGGTGCCGGCCCACTCGTTCAAATTCGCCGCCACGCTCCAGGCCGCACAGGGATGCGACCGCCCGACGCTCATCCGCATCGACACCAAAGCCGGCCACGGAGCCGGAAAACCGACCTCCAAACGGATCGAGGAAACGACCGACGTGCTCTCGTTCATGTTCTGGAACACGGATACGGACGTCCGGTAACATCCGGACCCTATCGCGCGACACGACGACATGCCGCACCCGATAAAGCCACCGACGCATACCGCAGCGAGAGAGTCTTCTTTCGCTGCGGTGTCGGTTACGAAGAATACGAACCGCCGGATCTGTCCGGTCACATACCGATATGCAACCCATCAAAGTCTATAAATTCGGAGGCGCCTCGGTCCGTTCGGCCGAAGGCATCGAGAATCTCCGCCGCATTGTCGCCCGGGAAACGGGCCGCCTGTTCATCGTCGTATCGGCCATGGGCAAAACCACCAATGCGCTCGAAGAGGTGCTCGCATACACGATGCGAGGCGACAAAGAAGCGGCGCTGGAGCGTTTCGGCGAAATACAGCGCTATCACGACGACACCGTACGAACGCTCTTTCCGGATTCCGAAGGCCCCCGTCCCCGGCTCGAAACCCTGTACGACGAGATCCGCACGACGATTCGGAACGGTTCGCCGGACGACGACTACGACCGCCTGTACGACCGGATCGTCAGCTGCGGCGAATTGCTTTCGACGACCGTCGTGTCGGAATATCTCTCCGCCCGGGGCCTCTCCAACCGGTGGATCGACATGCGGCGCTGTCTGATTACGTCCGACCGCTTCCGCGAAGCCGACGTCGATACGGCCCGATCGGAGGTTTTGCTGCGCGAAACGGTGGAATGTGCGCCGGAACGTCTGTTCGTCGGACAGGGGTTCATCGGCGCCACGCCGGACGGAGAACCCACCACGCTGGGCCGCGAAGGTTCGGACTATTCGGCCGCGCTGATCGGTGCGATGCTCGGCGCCGAAAGCGTTTCGATCTGGAAAGACGTGGACGGCATCCTCAATGCCGATCCCCGGCTGTTCGACGACACGGTCCTCATTCCGCGGATGGGGTATCTCGACGCGATCGAACTGGCTTACAGCGGAGCGCAGATCATTCATCCCAAAACCATCAAACCGCTCCAGAACAAAGGCATTCCGCTCTACGTCCGTCCTTTCGGCGACTGCACGAAACCGGGCAGCGTCATCTGCGCCGAAGCGCACGGCCCGCTGGGCATTCCGGTACGGATTCTCAAACAGGACCAGATACTGGTCTCCATCCGGCCCCGGGACTTCTCCTTCGTGCTCGAACAGCGGCTTCCCGACATTTTCGCCGTCTTCGCCCGATACCGGCAAAAGATCAACCTGATTCAGAGTTCCGCCGTCAATCTGAGCTTGTGCATCGACGACTCGCGCCATCTGCAAACAGTCGTCGGGGAGCTGCAAACCGATTTCCGCGTGGTGTACAACAAAAATATGGAGCTGCTCACCATCCGGGGTTACGATCCGGACAGCTACCGCCGGTACGTCGAACAGGCACCGGGCGTCTATCTGGTCCAGAAAACCCGTCGGACGGTGCGCATCGTCCGACGAAAAGCCGAACGGTAAACCCCGGACGAAACCGACCGGCCGCTTCGGGCCGGTCCCGCTTACCCCGCACAGATTCGACATACCGAGTTTCCGTCAGGAAGTTCGTTCCGCTTCCGAACCGTCGTCATACGTACCCTGTGGTCGCACATTCCTCCGTCGTCCGGCAAGGATTCGGAGCGGCAACCCGAAAACCGGCGACACGGACGACCCTTATCGAGCCACCATTAAAACGACCGAGGCATACGGTCGAAACCGTAAAAAAGCCGCTCTTACCGATAAAAACAGTAAGAGCGGTTCTTTATGAGAAAAAGCCATTTTCAATATCGAGAGAAAACTGCCGGCAGGGAAACCGTATGCGGACACAGCCGGCCGAAGCACCCCGTATCCCGAATCACATCATCTCGGCCCAACTGAAAAACGGGTAGATACGGCTCTCGGAACGCATCCGCTTCTCGAAATAGGCCATTGTCCGGATCAGTCCCTCCTCGATCGGAACGAGCGGTTCCCAGCCCAGCCGTTGCCGGGCATACGCGATGTCGGGCACGCTGCGGAGCGAACTCTCGGTCGGCAAATCGAGCAGCGTCACTTTCGACGGACTGCCCGTCAGGTTGATGATGTCCTCGGCCAATGCATCGATCCGGATCGGGTCCGCACTGCCGATATTGACCGGGCGCGACATATCTCCGTCCGCGTTCATCGTCCGTATGAGCGCCTCCACCGCATCGTCGATATACAGGAAACAACGGGTCTGCATGCCGTTTCCGCGAATCGAGATGTTTTCGCCCGAGAGCGCGCTTCGAATGAAATTCGGAATGACCTTTCCACCTTCGAGCGACATGCGCGGACCGTATACGTTGAACAGCCGGACGATTCGGGTATCCACGCCGTACTGGTTGCGGTAGGCCGCGAAAATCGATTCGGCGGCCCGCTTTCCCTCCTGATACGCGCTTCTTTCCCCGATGGGATTGACGTTTCCGCGGTACTGCTCGGAAATGAGCGGCACCTCCACCCTCCCGTACACTTTCGACGAAGAGACCTGCACGATACGGGCCTGCATCCGTTTGGCCACCTCGAGCACATTGACCGCACCGATGAGCGAGGTCTTGAGCGTCATCACCGGATCGTGCATGTAATAGAGCGGCGAGGAGGGACAGGCCAGGTTGTAGATCTGATCCACCTCCTCGAAATAGGGGAACGTAATGTCGTGCCGCACCATACGGAACATCGGATTGTGCAACAGGTGTTCCACATTGCGTTTGTCGCCCGTAAAATAGTTATCCAGGGCAATCACCTCGTTACCGTCCGCCAACAGGCGTTCGCACAGATGGCTGCCTATAAACCCGGCTCCCCCGGTCACCAGTATCCTTTTTCTCATCGTTCTTGCTTTTGGCTTTACGCACCGACACGCAAGAACTGTTCCAAGCACCCCGGAGGTCCCGATGCGACGACGGCCGCCCCACGAAGGAGCGGCCGGTCGTATCGTTGGGCGAATGCCCGGCGACCTATTCGGTGCGGATTTTCGAGCCTTTCTGCGCGAACCAGATCATGTAGGCGTAGAAGACGAACAGACAGCAGAGAGCAGGCACGAGGCCGAACCCTTTCTGCACGCCGCCCATGACGGGCATCAGTACGGCGGCTCCGATCACGCCGGTGCAGATGATTCCCGAAGCCTGTTTCATGTTCGGACCCAGATCGACCGACGAGAGGCTGAAGATGCAGGACCACATGATCGAATGGAACAGACCCGTTCCGATGTAGAGCGTCAGCGACAGCCAGCCCGACGTGACGAACGACAGCAGCAGGCACAGGGCCGAGAGCAGCGCGCTGGCAGTCAGCGCCGCACGGGCGCTGAACTTGCTGAGTACGGCCGAGCCGAAGGCCCGTCCCACGAGCAGCCCGCCCCAGTAGAGCGACAGCAGCGAAGTGGGGTCGGTCGGATTCAGGTCCAGTGCAGCGAAAAGCGACTGCAGGCTCGGCTGATCGGCGATGCTGAGACCCAGCGCGGCGAATTTGGCCGGGAAGAAGCTCGGAATGCCGACTTCGACGCCGAGGTAGGTAAAGATACCCAGCGCACCCAGCATGACGTGCGGGTATTTGAAAGCGCTCGTCTTATAGGTTTTTCCCTGTTCGACCGCCTGTTCCTCCTCCTTGATGACCGGCAGCTTGAGGAAGGTGACGATCAGGCCCAGCACGATGGCGAAGATACCCAGTCCGAGGAAAGGAACCTGAATCTGGGAAACGTTGTACGAACCGTTGGAGACGATGATCATCGACACGAACAGCGGCGCCACGAACGTAGCCAGCGAGTTGAACGTCTGGTTGATCGTCAGTCGTTTGGCCGCCGTTTCGGCCGGACCGAGCACCAGCACGTAAGGGTTGAGCGCTACCTGCAGCAACACGATGCCCAACGCCACGACGAACATGCAGCACAGGAAACCGTAGAAGCCCGCCTGTACGCCAAAATAGTTCAGCGCCATCCCGAGGCCGATCATCACGACACCCAAAATCAACGAAGTCTTATAACCGATCTTTTTGAGCAGTCCCGCGATCGGAATCGAGAAAATATACGCTCCGAAGAACGCCGTATTGATCAATTGCAGTTTCACGTCGTCGAGCGGGCTGAAAGCCTCCTTGCAGAAGGCGATCATCGAGTTGTTCATCGTCGTGATGAATCCCAACAGGAACATCAGCACGATCATCACCGTCAGCGCGAACGTGTAATTCGGTTTTTTCTGTTCGGTCATAATTTTCTGTTTTTGTGAGTTTTAGATTATTTGTTTTCGGTATGGATCATTCGGCGTCGAACCGGTAGAGAATCGTCTGCCTGTACACCTCGCCGGGACGCAGCACGGCCGACGGGAATTCGGGTTTGTTGGGGCTGTCGGGAAAAGCCTGGCACTCGATGGCCACGCCGTCACGGTTGCGGTATTCGCGGCCGCTTCGGCTGCGCGGCGCCCCCTGGAGCCAGTTGCCGGTATAGATCTGCACGCCGGGCTGGGTCGATCGGATCGTCAGACGGCGGCCGCTCACGGGATCGTACAGCGAACCGAAATCGGTCAGACGTCCCGGCTCCCAACCGTCGATGGCCCAGCAATGGTCGTAACCTGCCCCGAAACGCAGGGCCTCGTAGTCGGCTTCGATGTCCCGGCCGAGCGGCTTGGCCTCCCGGAAATCCATCGGCGTTCCCTCGACGGGCACCAGACGGCCCGTGGTGATCTGGTCCGCATCGGTTTCGAGGTAATGGCTCGCATGAAGCTGCAACTCATTGGAAAGAGCGTCTCCTCCCTCGCCGCAGAGATTGAAATAGGCATGATTCGTCAGATTGACCACCGTAGGGGCCGACGTGGCGGCATAGAGCGTGATTTCCAGCTCGCAGTCGTCGTTCCAGTCGTACACGACCTCGGCATTCAAATCGCCCGGATAACCCTGATCGCCATCCGGACTCAGCAGCGAGAACACGACCCGGTCGGTCTCCACCCTACTGTCCCACAATTTGTTGGCAAAACCGCCTTCGCCGCCGCCGTGCAGATGATGGCGTCCGGCGCAGTTGGGCGTCAGACGGTATTCCCTGCCGTCGAGTTCGAAACGGGCGAATCCGATGCGGTTGGCGAAACGTCCCGCCGTCTTGCCCATGCAGGGACCGTCGTTGAAGTAGCTCCGGAAATCGTCGTAACCGAGCGTGACATCGGCCATACGGCCTTCGCGGTCGGGCACTTCGATCGACACGACGGCCGCCCCGATGTTGGTCAGCTTCACCGAGGCACCTTTGGCATTGGTCATTTTATAGAGGATCACCGCCTCGCCTTGCGGAGTGAATCCCCAGATGTTCTGTTCTATATCCATAACGGTCGGACGTTTTTTTATCATTTGCGGGACCGCAGTCCCCGCCGGCGGGAAGCCGGCCGTTCATACATCGCAGCGGGCTATTCCCACAGTTTGGCGGGATATACCCCGGCCTCCACCAGCTTGGCGATACGCTCCACGACGGCGGGACGGTCTTCCTTGTACGTCACGCCGAACCACCGGGCCGAACTGCGCAGCACGCGGAGCTGGGCCTTGCCGTCCGAAACCAGTTTGTTCACCATCGTCGGAATGTAGAACTCCGATTTGGGATTGTCGATATTGTCTTTGAGGTAGGTGCTGAAATAATCCTCGGAATACTTGAAATAGTCGGGCGTGAAGCCGAACATGTTCATCGACACGGGCGTATCGTCGGCCATCGGCACCCATTCGCCGCGTTCGTCCTCGTAGGCGATGCGACCGTCCTCCCGACGTTCGATTCGGGTACGCTCCACCATCGAGGTGAGGTTGCCGTTGCGGTCCACGCCGCACACGCCGCGCGAAACGGCCCCGTGCTCCGAGAGCGTATTCTGAATCTCGTAGCCCACCATGCAGTAGTGGTTTTTCTGTCCGGCCACGCTGCGCAAATAGTCGGCCATCGTGCGATAGGCATCGTCGCCGTAGAAGTCGTCGGCGTTGATGACGGCGAAAGGCTCGTCGCCGATCGCTTCGGCTCCCATCATCACGGCATGATTGGTACCCCACGGTTTGACTCGGTCGGCGGGCAACGTGAAACCGGCGGGCAGCTTATCGAGTTCCTGAAACACGAAATCGACGTCGATACGGCCGCCGAAACGTTCGGGCGTGAAGATTTCACGGAATTCCTTTTCGAAAAGGTGACGGATCACGAAAACCACGCGACCGAAACCGGCCCGCACGGCGTCGTAGATCGAATAGTCGATGATGGCCTCTTTGTTGGGACCCACGCCGTCCATCTGTTTGAGCGATCCGTAGCGGGAACCCATGCCCGCCGCAAGAACCAAAAGTGTAGGTTTTACCATACTCGGAAAATACGAATTAAATTTCAATCCGCGGGACGGCTCCGGCCGCTCCGCTTCCCGGCCTTCGACCGGCACACATAGAATAAAACGCCCCGTGCAACCGTTATATGTGACGAAAGCGTTACGCAAATTTACACTTTATAACGCATTTTCAAAATCCGGCCCGACAAAACCCCTCGAAATTCACCGGCTTAATTCGACGGGGCATGGCGTTTGGGACGGGAAATTATTACCTTTGTAAACCGTAATCCGGCCTTGCGACATGAATCTCAGGAAAAACTTCGCTTATCTGATCCGCCACCTGCGGGAAAAACACCGGCTCAGCGTGCGCAACCGGCACACCGATTCGGAAGTGTGGTATATGTATATCAGTCCGCTGAACCTGTTGGCGGGTCTGCTGGCCTTCGTGCTGATCCTGTTCATCATCGTCACCACGACGGTAGCCTACACGCCGATACTGGACCTCGTGCCGGGCTATCCGGGCAGCCGGTCGCGCACGATGCTCGTCGAGAACATCATGCGGCTGGATTCGCTCGAGATGGAACTGCGCAACATGCAGGTATACAGCGAGAATATCGCACTGATTATGGCCGGGAAGAATCCCGTCACGCGCAACGACCTCCGCGACCCGGATTCATCGTCGTTCCGCAACGGGACGACGATCGCCGCAATCGCCGAAGACTCGGCTCTGAGGAGTCAGATGGAGCGAAGCGGAGGAACGTACAGCCTCGACGACCCGGATGCGGTACGGAAAAATCTGCGCAGCACGATGGAACTCCATTCGCCCGTCAAAGGCGTGATCGCCGAAAAATTCGATCCGGCGGACGGCCGCAACGGCATCAGTCTGGCGACGACCGACGACCAGCAGGTGATGGCCGTCATGGACGGCACCGTCGTCTCGTCGGGATGGACACCCGAAGAGGGATTCGTCGTCTACATCCAGCACGGCGACAACATGATCTCGGTCTACCGGCACAACGCCCGGCTGCTGAAAAAAGCGGGCGAACGCGTTTCGGGAGGCGAAATCATCGGTTATGCCGGGAACGGAGGAACGACAGAAGGACCCAAGAAACTTTTCGGATTCGAACTCTGGCACAACGGCTCGCCGGTCGATCCCGAAAGATACATCGTTTTTTAACCGACCGGGACTTCCGGCGACAAAAGGACAAAAGAACCGAAGGGCCGACCGTGCCCCGCGAAAGACCATATGACACGACAGAAACAACGTTTAGCCGTACTCGGATCGACGGGTTCGATCGGAACCCAGACGCTCGACATCGTCCGGCAATACCCCGATCTCTTCGAAATCACCACGCTCACGGCCCGCAGGAACTGGGAAATGCTGGCCCGACAGGCCGTCGAATTCCAGCCGGACAGCGTAGTCGTCGCCGACAAGACCTACTACCCGGCCCTCGCAAAAGCCCTCGAAGATCAGCCCGTCAAGGTGTACGCCGGCAGCGATGCCGTCGAACAGGTCGTGGCTTCGGACAGCGTCGATACGGTCGTCATGGCGCTGGTCGGTTACAGCGGACTCTTCCCGACGGCCAATGCGCTGCGCCACGGCAAAAAAGTCGCTCTGGCCAACAAGGAGTGCCTCGTCGTGGCCGGAGAGATCGTCACAGAACTCTCCCGGCAGCACAATGCGCCCATCCTTCCGGTCGATTCGGAACACTCGGCCATCTTCCAATGCCTCGCCGGCGAGACCTCGCCCGTGGACAAAGTCATCCTCACGGCCTCCGGCGGCCCGTTTCTCCACCGTCCCGCGGCGACACTGCACGAAGTAACCGTCGAAGAGGCGCTCGCCCATCCCAACTGGCATATGGGAGCGAAAGTAACGATCGACTCGGCCTCGCTGATGAACAAGGGATTCGAAGTGATCGAGGCCCGCTGGCTGTTCGGTCTTCTGCCGGAACAGATCGACGTGGTGATCCATCCCGGATCGGTCGTCCATTCGATGGTACAGTTCGCCGACGGAGCCGTCAAGGCCCAGATCGGGACACCGGACATGCACCTGCCCATCCAGTACGCCCTGACCTTTCCGCAGCGCCTGCCGCTCGAAGGTCCGCGCATCGACTTCTGCGAATTGGGCACGCTGCAATTCCTGCGGCCCGATACCGACCGTTTTCCGAACCTCGCGCTCGCTTACGAATGCCTGCGGCAGGGGGGTAACAGCGGCGCCGTGCTCAATGCGGCCAACGAAGTGGGCGTGGCCGCCTTTCTCGAAGGTCGCATCGCCTTCACCGACATCGCCCGCATCAACGCCGAGACGTTGGAAAAAACGGAAATCTCGCGCTGCGGGACACTCCAGGAATACGAACAGACGGACCGGGAAGCCCGCAGGACGGCGCAATCCCTGATCCGATAACCGAAAACACAAACTCCGCGATATGGAAATTTTCATCAAGATTCTGCAATTCATACTGAGCTTTTCGCTGCTGGTCATTATCCACGAACTGGGGCACTTCACGTTCGCCAAGATATTCAAGACCCGCGTCGAGAAGTTCTATCTGTTCTTCAACCCGTGGTTTTCGCTCTTCAAGTTCAAAAAAGGCGAAACCGAATACGGCGTAGGCTGGATTCCGTTCGGAGGATACGTCAAAATTTCGGGCATGATCGACGAGTCGATGGACACCGAGCAGATGAAAAAGCCCGCACAGCCCTACGAGTTCCGGGCCAAACCCGCATGGCAGCGGCTCCTCATCATGGTGGGCGGCGTGCTGATGAACATCCTGCTGGCCGTGATGATCTACATCGGTATCAGCTTCGCCTGGGGCGAGACCTATCTGGCCAACCGGGACGTCGAACACGGTTACACGTTCAACGAACTGGGACGGGAACTGGGCTTCGAAAACGGGGACAAAATCGTCGATATCGCCGGAAAACCGCTCGAAAACGCCATGATGCTGCTCCCTTCGATCGTATTCGACCAGGCTCCTTACGTGACCGTCGAACGCGACGGCACGCGGCGCAGGATCGAGATTCCCGAGGAGGCGATGGCCCGGCTGATCGAATCGCGCGATTTCGCGGCTCCACGGTTTCCGTTCATCGTAGGCGAAGTGCTCGCCGACAGCGAAGCCGCCCGGGCCGGCATACGCTCCGGCGACACGTTCATTTCACTGGACGGCGAATCCATCCGTTACTACGACCAGTACCGCGAAGCCTTCGAAGCCCGCAAGGGCGATACCGTCCGTCTGAGCCTGATGAGAGATTCGTCCGGTATCACGCGGCTAGTGACCCTTCCGGTCAAAGTGTCGCCCGAAGGTACCATAGGCACCTACCTCGCTCCGCTGGACAAGATGATGAAACTCAGCTCGCACGACTATACCTTCTGGCAGGCCGTACCGGCGGGAATCAAACGCACGGGCAGCGAAATAGGCAGCTATTTCAAACAGATCAAGCTGATTTTCACGCCCAAGACCGAAGCCTACAAATCGGTCGGCGGGATACTGGCCATCGGAAACATCTTCCCCGACTACTGGAGCTGGGAAGAATTCTGGCGCATCACGGCCTTTTTGTCGATCATGCTGGCCGTCATCAACATTCTGCCCATACCGGCGCTCGACGGCGGCCACGTACTGTTTCTGCTCGTCGAAGTGATCACGCGCCGCAAACCGAGCGACAAGTTCCTCGAACACGCCCAGATAGCGGGACTGTTCATTCTGCTGGCTCTGCTCGTCTTCGCCAACGGCAACGACATATACCGGTTCTTCATCAAGTAGGTCCCCGAGCCATGGCGAAACTGAAGAAATCGTTTTTCTGCCGCAACTGCGGCCACGAATCGGCCAAGTGGGTGGGCAAATGCCCCTCCTGCGGGGAGTGGAACACGTTCGTCGAAGAGGTCGTTCAGAAAGAGTCTCCGCGCAATGTCTCGTTCGTGTCGGGCGGAGAGAGGAACCGTCCGCTGCCGGTCCGCGAAATTGAACGGCAGGACTTCTCGCGCACGGACCTCGGCAACGGCGAGGTGAACCGGGTGCTGGGCGGTGGACTCGTGCGCGGGTCGATGATTCTGCTGGGAGGAGAACCCGGCATCGGCAAATCGACGCTGAGTCTCCAACTCGCCCTCGGCACCTCCGGCATGAAAACGCTGTACGTCTCCGGAGAGGAATCACCCCACCAGATCAAGATGCGGGCCGAACGTATCGGTACACAGAACGACGCCTGTCTCATATACAGCGAGACCAACCTCGAAAACATACTACTCCAGACGGCGCAGCACTCGCCCGATCTGGTCGTCATCGACTCCATCCAGACGATCCACACCGAAACGATCGACTCTTCGCCCGGCAGCGTATCCCAGATCCGCGAATGCGCGGCCCTATTGCAGAAATACGCCAAGCAGACCGATACGTCGGTCATCATCATCGGCCACATCACCAAAGACGGTATCATCGCCGGCCCGAAAATTCTGGAGCACATCGTGGACGTCGTGTTGCAGTTCGAGGGCGACAACAACAACATCTACCGCATCCTGCGTAGCATCAAGAACCGCTTCGGCGCGACGTTCGAGATCGGCGTGTTCGAAATGCGGGGCGAAGGACTCGTCGAGGTGGCCAATCCGTCCGAAATCCTCCTCTCGCATTACGACGAACCGCTGAGTGGCATCGCCGTCGGCGCGGCACTGGACGGAGCGCGATCCTACCTGATCGAAACGCAGGCGCTCGTCGGCACGGCGGCCTACGGCACCCCCCAGCGCTCGGCCACCGGATTCGACTCCCGCCGCCTCAACATGCTGCTGGCCGTACTCGAAAAAAGAGTCGGGCTGAAGATGTATCAGAAAGACGTTTTCCTGAACTTTGCCGGCGGTTTCAAGATCAGCGATACGGGACTCGACATGAGCGTCGTGGCAGCCGTCCTGTCGTCCTATTTCGACCGTCCTATCGGAGCCGACACCTGTTTCGCCGGCGAAATCGGCCTCTCGGGCGAAATACGGCCCGCCCCGCGGAGCGAACAACGCATCGGCGAAGCCGCCCGGCTGGGCTTCAAGCGGATCGTCGTCTCGGGCTACCTGCGCAAAAACCTGCCCAACCCTCCCGGCGGCATCGGCATCGTATACGTCAATAAGATCGAAGACCTCGCCAGAGCCGTGATCGGAAACTGAGGCGATCCCCCCGACGCCGCCGGCTCGCACGAACAAAACGATCGCAATCCCCGTCGGTCTCCACCCCCGGAATCCGAAAAATCCCCATCGGAACAAGCCCTCCGGACATATCGTGAACGTCCGGAACAGAACCCTACTTTCAAATAATCACACCGTTGCCCCATCCGCCGGTCAGGCAATCCGGCAAGCAACGACAAGAAATTTCCCGCCGGAACGACCGGTCCCGCCGATCCCGAAATCCCTTTATCGGCATAAAGACCTTTCTCCGTTTATTGTACCCGTTTATCGCGTCCGAACGTACAGTCCTTCCCCGTTCGTTCCCGGCACATGCATATGGTCTCCTTGTCCGTTTCAGGTATCCGGCACCGACGACCGTCCTGTACCGGCACAGCGCATCCGCACTCCGCTTTCCGCTCCCCTTCTTCTCCGATCGAGTACGGCCAGATGGAAACGAATTCCGCCGGACCCGTTTTCAAGCCCGGCGGAACGTTATCGTATCGAGTCGATCAAACGGCGACCGACGGAAGAATCTATCCCAGATGTCCCGTTTTGACAAGATATTCGGCGATCTGAACGGCGTTCAACGCGGCTCCCTTGCGGATCTGGTCGCTCACGCACCAGAATGCCAGTCCGTTGGGATCGGAAATATCCCCGCGGATACGTCCCACGTACACCGCATCGACTCCGGCCAGCGGCAACGGCATCGGGTAAACCTTTTCGGAAGGCTCGTCCATCAGCACCACACCCTCCGCAGCAGCGAAAGCCCGACGCGCCTCGTCGGCAGAAACGGGACGTTCCGTTTCGAGCCATACCGACTCGGAATGGGCGCGCATGACCGGTACCCGCACGCATGTCGCACTCACCCGGATATCCGAGTGCATAATCTTGCGCGTCTCGTTGAACATCTTCATCTCCTCTTTCGTATAGCCGTTGTCGGTGAAAACATCCACCTGAGGAATTACGTTATAGGCCAGCTGATAAGCGAACTTATTGACCGTGGGCTGCTCGCCCCGCACCAACTGAGCATGCTGTTCTTCCAGCTCGGCCATCGCGGCGGCACCCGCTCCGCTGGCCGACTGATAGGTCGATACATGCACACGGCGGATGTGCGACAGATTTTCGATTGCTTTGAGTGCCACGACCATCTGGATCGTCGTACAGTTCGGATTGGCGATGATCCGGCGCGGAGGAGCGACCGCATCCTCGGGATTGACCTCGGGCACGACCAGAGGCACATCTTCGTCCATACGGAATGCGCTCGAGTTGTCGATCATCAGCGCCCCGTGACGGGTGATCGTCTCGGCGAACTCTTTCGACGTACCGGCACCAGCCGATGCGAACGCGACATCGACACCCTTGAAGTCATCGTTATGAGCCAGCAGACGGACCGCGATTTCCTGTCCGCGAAATACGTATTTGCGCCCCGCGCTGCGTTCGGAACCGAACAGCAACAATTCATCGACGGGAAAATCCCGCTGTTCCAACACCCGGAGAAACTCCTGTCCCACGGCGCCGCTGGCCCCGACAATCGCAACTTTCATTTCATTCGTTTTTTATCCGGCACTCTCCGCCGATCCTCCCGGACCTCGGCGACAGAGTCATGCCGCTTTTACATTCGAGTTGATTTCCGGCCGCAAACATAACGTTTACAGATTAAAAAAACAACTATTTGTTTTATTTTTATCTCTTATGTTTATTTAAAAACATTTTAATACAACCGCCTACCGGTATCAATCGAAAAACTCGTCCTCGTATCCGGCCGACACCGCCTCGCGGACATCGCTTTCGTCGCATTCGTAGGAAACGGCTCCCACCGGCACGGGGAACTCGTCTTTCTGGGTGATGCCCAGCTTACTGTCGGCGTACACCTTCTTCATGAAAAGAGCGAAAATGGGAAGAGCGATTTTCGAACCTTCGCCGCCGGAAGCGAGGTGGATACTCCGGTCCTCTCCGCCGACCCAGCCGCCAGCCACCAGTTTCGGCGTGACGCCGATGAACCACGCGTCGGAGTTTTTCTGCGAAGTACCCGTCTTACCCCCTATATCGGCCGTCAGCCCCATGGCACGGATACGGCCTGCCGTTCCCGCATTGACGACATTCTTGAGCATACTGAGCATCGTATAGGCCGTCTGTTCGGAAATGGCGACCTGTGCGGGGGCGGTGAAGTTGGCCAGCACGTTTCCGTGACGGTCCTCGATGCGCGTAACGAAAATAGGATCGACATGCAGTCCCCGGTTGGCGAACGTGCCGTAGGCACCCACCAGTTCGAAAAGCGAGAAATCGGACGTACCGAGACACAACGCATAAACCGGGTCGATATAGCTTCCGATACCGAACTTATGGATGAAATCGGAAACGGCCTGCGGCTGGCGGGCCTGTTTCATAATCCAGGCCGAGTAGTTGTTCCGGCTGTTGGCCAGACCCCACTTGAGCGGTTTGAGCGCCCCGTCGTACACCACCTTCGAGGCCTCGCGCGGCGACCACGGCTCGTTGTCGGTCTCGATCGTCACGGGCAGGTTCGGCACCGGCGTACAGGGCGTCAGCCCCAACTGTTCGATGGCGAACGTATAGATGAACGGCTTGATCGTCGAACCGACCTGGCGCTTGCCCTGACCGGCCATATCGTATTTGAAATAACGATAGGACGTTCCGCCCACATAGGCCTTCACATAACCGTTCGACGGATCGAGCGCCATGAATCCCGCCCGCAGGAAACGCTTGTAGTACATCAGCGAATCGTAGGGCGTCATCGTCGTGTCGCGGTCGCCCCGGTAATCGAACACACGCATCTTGACCGGTTTGCGGAAGGCTTCCTCGATCTCTTCGGCCGTCGCGCCTTCGCGTTTGAGCATGCGGTAACGGTCCGAATTGCGCATGGCCCGCTTCATGATGGCGTCGCTTTCCTCCTTGCTGATATCGGAGAAAACGCTTTTACGCCATCCGATGGTCCGATCCATCTGGGGCTGAACGTTTTTACCCATCTGTTCCCAGACGGCTTCCTCGGCATATTTCTGCATCGTGGCATCGATCGTCGTATAGATTTTGAGTCCGTCGCGATACAGATCGTAAGACTGCCCGTTGGCCTTCTTGTTCTTCGTACACCAACCGTAAAGCGGGTTCTCGTCCCACTGTGCGACGGCCTTTTTATACTCCCAGTCTCCGGCGACGCCCGCAGCGAAACTCTCGCGCACAGGGCGGGAAGAGGTCATGACCTGCCGCAGCATCTCGCGGAAATACGTCCCGGTACCCTCGTTGTGCGAAATGGGATGGTAGTCGAGCACGAGCGGCAATGCCCGGAGCGAATCGCGCTGACGACGGTCGATATATCCCTTGTCCTTCATCCGGCCGATGACCGTATTGCGCCGGACCAGCGCCCGTTCGGGGTTGCTGCGGGGACTGTACCGGGTCGGGGCATTGACCACGCCGACGAGCATGGCGGCTTCCTCGATATCGAGTTCCGAAGGCAGTTTATTGAAAAAGGTCCGGGCGGCCGATTTGATGCCGAACGCATTGCTGCCGTAGGGCACCGTATTGAGGTACATCGTGATGATCTCCTCCTTGGTGTAGTTGTATTCGAGCATGACGGCCGTGATCCACTCCTTGAGCTTGGCGATCACGAGCCTCGAATTTTTCGAAATCGGATTGCGGTACACGGTCGTATCCCTCGGATAGAGGTTTTTGGCCAACTGCTGGGTGATCGTACTGCCGCCCCCCTGACTCCGGTTGCCCAGAGCGAGGGTCTTGACGGCCACACGCGCCAGCGAGACGAAGTCGATGCCCGAGTGGGAATAGAACCGCATATCTTCCGTGGCCACGAGCGCGGCCACGAGAGCCGGCGAAAGCTCGTCGTAATCGACATACGAACGGTTCTGAATGAAGAAACTGCCGATCATCTCCCCGTCTTCGGAGTAGATCTCGGTCGCCAGATTGTTTTTCGGATTCTCGAGTTCCTCGAAAGTGGGCAGCTTTCCGAAAGCTCCCATGCGGGTAAGCGACAGCAGCAGAACAATCAATGCGACGGGCGTGCAGAGCACGATCCAAAACCATTTCACGGCCGCAGGGGTCTGGAGCCGTTCGATCATCTTCTTTTTGGCCATAAACAAAAAATACGACTTTTCGGGCAAAGTTACGATTTAATTCTCTATATTTCCATGAAAACAACGGTTTCGACCCCCGTCGTATTTTACGGCGGAACGACTAAATGGGCAACGAAAGATTGAGTCCGGTCACCACGCCCCGCCGGTCGTCGGGACGGAAAATATAGAAGCCCACCGTCGTAACCTTCGACGGTATACGCAGCGGGTGCATGTCCAGTATGATTTCGCCGCCGAACGAAGAGACGGAGCGCATTCCGAACACAGGCCCCCTCTCTCCCTTCGCGACCTCGCGGAAACGGGCGAAATCGTAATAGAGGTTCATCCTCACGCGACTGAAATAGAGAATGCTGCTTATACCTCCGTCGGGATACCACACCGGGAGCTGGTAATCGGCCGACAGCGCGGCATAATGCGTTCCCATACGGTCGTAAACCGCGCCACGGGGATAGAGTTCCTTGTAAAAGAAATTATAGTCAGAATCGCTCTGCCGTTGCAGGTTTCCGCGCAGCATGAGCGAATGATGCCGGGCCGCACCGGGCATGTACAGCCGGCCGAAAAGCGAATAGAGCCGGCCGAAGCCGTCCCGGAACGGCGCATTGACCGTCGTGAAGCGCAAAGCGTAACCCCACCGGGGCAACAGATCGCGCACGGCCATGCGCACGTTGTCGGTATAGGTCAGTCCCGTCACCAGCCGCTGATAGCCCTTGTCGTATCCCGAAGGACGGACGATCAGAGCATTCATGTGACGCAGTTCGGCAAAAGGCGTGAGCGTCCGGATACGATGGCCCGAAGAAAGGGTCATCGGAAGCGAGGCGTACAGCGTAAGCTGGAAATATCTTTTCAGATCGCCGGACACGGCGCTGCGGTCTCCGTAAACGAGCTGGTCTCCGCCTCCGTAGTCGAACGAAAGGCTGAACCGGGGCGCCAGTCCCGCATAATTGATCGCGCCGCGCCACCGGCTTCCCCGCCCTCCGGCGTATCCGTAAGCCAGATAACCGGTCGTGCTACTGAGCAGGTCCTGCGACATGACCGTCGCACCGAAGGTGATGTCGATACGGTTTTCGTCGGCTATGTGGAACGGATTGAAATCCCACGGTGCCCAACTGTGCACGTCGAACAGCCTCAGTCCTTTCCGGAAACGCCGCACCGGCGTTCCCTCCTGGAATCCGGACGACACCGTCACAGTGTCGATATTCATCACGTCCCATTTGCGGCGGGGAGGATTGACAGTGTTTTCGGGCAGTTCCCGATACGGGACGACGACCAGCGAATCGACATCGATCCGCTGGCGCGAAAGCCGGTAACCGTCCAGAGAATAAGTCGTAAAGAACAGCTCCCCCCTGTCGTCGGGAGCCGCCGGCGCGACCGACCCGTAACGCGAACGACTCAGCCGGTATTCTTCTTTTCTTCGGAGGTCGTACAAATGGATTTCGTCTTTCCCCGAAGCGATCGAATTGAAAGAGAGACACCCGTTCCCGGCCCTCAGGTTGTAGACGCTCACCCGCGAAGGCTGCGTAACCGGATCGATGCGTCCCGAGACGAGATCGATGCGTCCGATCCACATTCCGCGGTCGTCCAGCGCGATGAAAGCCATCGTACCCGTCCGGTCGTCATAGGCCAGCCCGTGCACGGTCATGTCCTCGGGAAAAGGGAAAAGCTCGCCGCCGCCCAGATCGAGCCGATAACGCCCCGTATAGTCGTAAGAAACCGTAGCCAGGCGTCCCCCGGGCAGAGGAACCGGATAGAGAGCCGCCGGTCCCCGGTCTCTCACCACCGAACGTTTGCCGGTCCGCAGATCGTACCGGCAGACACGGGACAATACCCTCTGTTCCCAAAGAGTACTGCTGCGGTATTCGCTCCAATAGAGCACACTGTCTCTCCATACGGGCGAGGTGTGGATGTTCCCTGTCGAAAAGAGTTTTTTCTCCCGATTCGTCCGGAGATCGATCGCAACGACACGGCTCGTCCGGTCCATATCTTTCTTGAGCGCCAGCAGCGTCGTGTCGTCGAGCCGCATCGGAGCCTCATATACCGTATAGCTCGTCACGGGGGTCGGAACGATCCGGGCGCTGTTCTCGACGAGCGGCTGCGAGAGCCAGAACCGGGTCAGATCGTCGAGCGTGTTCCGGGCGATCTCATCGACGGAAGTGCGGTAATAACGTTTCAGCGCCCACTTCGTCGTCAGGATCGTATAGGGTCTCCGGGCACCGTAATCCATGACGCGGGACCATATGTCGTCGCCGTAACGTTCCCGGGACCACGCGGTGAGCTGATAACCGAACTGATAATGATCCGGCATGAAATCCTTGTAAGAACCGCAAAACCACTTGTCGAGCGGAAATTTCTTTTTTCCCTCGGTCAGATAAGCTCTCATCTCAATCGTGAAGGAGGGCTGCAACGCCCGTCCGAAAGAGGCCATCTGCGTCTCGGCCATCACGGCGTCGCCTTCGAGCAGCCAGACCGGAACCAGTGCCGAACTGACCAGACCGGCCTGTTGTCCGACGATCCAGCCTATGCCTTTCATGCAGCGCCGGTACAAATTGCCGTACTGCACGGCATGGCGGTATTCGTGCGTGGCAAGCTGTTTGAGCCACGGCTCGGCGAACGGAGCCGGAGGTGCGATCGCCTCGATCTCCATGCGGAGCGGCGCCCAGAGCACCAGCCCGTTCGAAACGAAATTCTCGGTATGCATGACCACCGGCAGACGCAGAGGTCCGTGATCGTATCCGTACGATATCCACGGACGGATCGTATCCAGATAATTCGCCATCCGGGCGGCGTTTCCCGAATAATAATCGGGGTAAACGATCTTTCCGAAACCGGTTTTCGCCTGTTTCCAACGCATGCCCTGAGGCGAGCGTCCCCAATCGTAATACTGTCCAGAAACCGAGACCGGAAACCAGCACAGCAGCGCAATCGCCGCACGCATGACGAACCGCCGCATGGGTCTACCCTCCCGCTTTTTTGGCTTTATATCCTTCGCGGAGCAGAATATCGACCACCCGGTCGCGAAAATCGCCCTGAATGACGATCTCCCCGTCCTTGGCCGTTCCGCCCACTCCGCAACGGCTCTTGAGCAGGCGAGCGAGTTCCCTGAGGTCCTCGTCCGTCCCGACGAATCCCCGCACGAGGGTAACCTGTTTGCCGGCCCGCTGTTTGCGGTCGAGCCACACCCTCAGGTCCTGTTTACCGGCAGGCAGCGTCTCTACGGACGGCTCCTCCACGGTCTCGTAACGAAAATTCGGATCGGTCGAATACACCATGCCGAGCCGGCTTTTCCAATCGTTGTCGTTCATTTCGAATGAATGATGAATGATGAAAAAACATCCGTTCTCTCCGCGTTCCGGCCAAGTACCGGCACTCCGAAAAGTATCCGGACCGCAATTGCGGTCCCTCTTCGCCTGCAAAATACCGACCGGAATACCGATGGCCGGAAACGAAGACGCTGCCGGAAACGACGGACATACAGGAAAAACGAAACACCCTCCTATCCCCGCACGACCGGCAATCAGAACGGCAGATCGTCCGGTTCGTCGGGTACCGCAGGAGCGGATGCGCCCCCGTAAGGCTGTACGACCGCCGCGGCATTCTGCGTCGGCTGTGCCGGAGCCGCTCCGTAGGTCGTTCCATCCATCGGAGCGCCCGCGCCTTCGGCCCGCCGGCCGAGCATCTTCATGTCGTTGGCCACGATCTCGGTCGCATAACGTTTGTTGTTGCTGTTATCCGTCCATTCGCGGGTACGGAGACTCCCCTCGATATAGACCTGGCTTCCCTTGCGGATATAACGGTCGGCCACGTCGGCCAGCCCCCTCCACAGCGTTACGGTATGCCACTCGGTGTGCTCGCGCGTCTCCTGCGTCTGGCGGTTATAGATTCTTTCGGTCGTGGCAACGCGCAGACGGGCCACCTTGGCTCCTCCTTCGAGCGCCCTGACCTCGGGGTCCATCCCGACGTTCCCTACGAGAATGACTTTATTGACCATATTTTTCTATGTTTATATTCGATTCGACATTCCTGCGACGGACAACTCCGCTCAGAGAGCCTCGAGCAGTCCGATGAACAGACGGGTCATTCTGGCCTCGGCTTTGGCTCCTTCGGCAATCACCTCCTCGTGCGAAGACTGCAGGCCGGCCAGCCCCATGTTGGTAATGATCGACACGGCGAAAACGGGCAGATCCATATGCCGTGCGGCGATCACCTCGGGCGTAGTGGACATACCCACCGTATCGGCTCCCGCCGTGCGGTAGAAAGCGTATTCTTTCTGCGTCTCGAACGTGGGGCCGGTCACGCCGATATAACATCCGTGTTGCAGCGCGATGCCCTCGCGCCGGGCCACTTCGTCGGCCAGCGCGATCAGCTTGCGGCTGTAAGGCTCGCTCATATCGGGAAAACGTACGCCCAGTTCCGCGATGTTGGGTCCGACGAGCGGATTGGGAATCATGTTGATATGATCCGTGATGACCATCAGGTCGCCGGTACGGAAAGACGGATTGACGCCTCCGCTGGCATTGGAGACGAAAAGATTCCGGATGCCCAGCATCTTCATCACCCGCACGGGAAAGACCACCTGTTGCGGCGTATAGCCTTCGTAATAGTGAAAGCGGCCCTGCATGGCCACGACCCGTTTGCCTCCGAGCATACCGAAAATAAGCCTTCCGGCATGTCCCTCGACCGTCGAAACGGGAAAGTCGGGAATGTCGCGGTAGTCGAGACTCGCCTCGATGCGGATGCTTTCGATCAGTCCGCCGAGACCGGTCCCCAGCACGATGCCCGCCTCGGGTTCGAATCCCACCTTATTCCGGATGAAGGACGCTGTATTTCTGATTCGATCTAACATACAATTCTATTTGGCGCAGGAACTCGCTCTCGGAGTCGCCCACGAATGAAACCCGAATGGGAACGTAATAGAGCCTCTGCTGGACCGTAACCGGTATTTTACGCCGGTTGGTCAGCTTCACGGCATCTTTTTCGGTCGTTACGGCCACGGCGTCCGGATAGGTCGCCAACAGCTTGTCGAGCCGTTTCATATCGCTCACGCGGTAGGTGTGATGATCGCCGAAGACGAGTTCGTCTACCACCTCGTAGTCTTTTTTCAGCGAACGGATCAGCGGTCCGGGATTGGCAATGCCCGACATGACGATCACCTTCCCGCCTTTTCTCACCCGGGCCGAAGCCGTATCGGGATAGAGAGGCTGCGGGTCGATCTGTTCCATCCTCGAAAAATAGAGCGACTGGTAGGGAAACAGTCCCAGCGAATTGGCTACGATCCGCATGTCGAGCGGATTGAGGTCGTCCGGACATTTGGTGACGAGCACGAAATCGGCCCGATCCATCTGATTCTTCGTATCGCGGAGCGTTCCCCACGGCAGCAGCTTGTCGCGATAGACGGGATTGTTATAGTCCATCAACAGCACATTGACCCACGGTTCGATGTAACGGTGCTGAAACGCATCGTCGAGAATGACGACTTCTATCTCGGGGTGCAGCTCGCGGAGACGCCGGATGCCTTCGGCCCGCTTTTCGCACACGGCCATCGGAATTTCCGGATATTTGATCTTCATCTGCTTGGGTTCGTCGCCTATGCTTCTCACGGACAAATCGGGAGACGAGAGCACGAACCCTTTGGTCTTGCGGCGATAGCCGCGCGAAAGAACGGCCACACGGTGGTTTTCCGACAGTCTCTCGATCAGGAATTCGGTCACGGGCGTCTTGCCCGTTCCGCCCACAGTCAGGTTTCCCACGCACACCACGGGAATGTCGAACTCCTCGCTCCTGAGAATCTTCAGGTCGAAGAGTTTATGCCTGATCGTGACGATCGAGCCGTATACGAATGACAGCGGAACCGCCAGCAGCGCGGGTAATTTCATATCCTGGATATATCCGAATTTTCAAAATTAGTTCAAAAACCCGTCAAATCAAATTTCCCGGACAAAAAAATCCCCCGGAAATTTCCGGGGGACCGTATCTTTCGGGATACCCGTACCGACCCTTCTAACGGAGTTCGACGCTCAACGGAGCGAAAGCCTGTACGCCGGGACGTTCCAACAGATGCTGCAACATCTCGAACTGGGCATAGACCTCTCCGAACTCGCCCTTGAAGAGCTGCGCACGGCTTTCGGCCGACATGAGCCGCATGATCTGGGTGAACTTGTCGGCTTCGTCCTGCGGCGTCACGACCCGGAAGTCGTCGGCGACTCCGGCCCGGTCGGCCGCCAGTGCGATGGCGTCTTTCAAACCGCCGAATCCGTCGGCCAGGCCGATCTCGACGGCATCGAGTCCGGACCAAACCCGTCCTCCGCCGAGGCTGTCCACCGTCTCGACGCTCAGGTTACGCCCTTCGGCCACGTGCCCCACGAAAGTATCGTACACCTCCTCGACGCTATTCTGCATGAACTGCCGTTCGGCAGGACTCAGCGGACGGACACCCATACCGAAGACGGATATTCCCATATCGGCCGAAGGGTTCGTTTTGGCCACATCGACCGTGATGCCCAGTTTGTTCTTCAGTGCGGCTCCGCCGTCGAACATCAGTCCGAATACGCCGATCGAACCGGTCAGCGTCAGCGGAGAGGTCACGATCGCATCGGCCGGACAGGAAATGTAGTATCCGCCGGAAGCGGCCATGTTACCCATCGACACGATCACCGGACGGTCCTTGCGGATCTGCTCGATCTCGTGCCAGATGACTTCCGAAGCCAGCGCGCTGCCGCCCGGACTGTTCACCCGGAGCACGACGGCCTTCACCTCGTCGTCGCGGCGCACGTCCCGGAGCCGGGACGCCAGCGAAGTGCCGCCTATGAGTCCCTCCTTCGCCTCACCGTCCACGATCTGACCTTCGGCATACACGACGGCGATCTTGTTTTTCGAGAGTTTCTTCGTTGCTACGCGGGGCTGGTCGATGTAGGTACCCAGCGACACGAATTCCGGTTCGTCGTCCCATCCCGTCATCTCGCACAGCATATCCTGCATGTCGGCCTCGTAGGAGAGCGAATCCACCATTTTCGTCTCGACCGCGCTGCGGGCGTCGGTCAGCGTCAGTTCGGACGCGTAACGCTGCAACGTGGCCGAATCCAGCCCTCGGGCCTCGGCGATGTTGCCGACGATATATCCCCACATCGAACCGAGCAGACGTTCGGTCTGCAACCGGTTCTCGGGACTCATCTTATCGAGCAGGAAAGGTTCGACGGCCGACTTGTACTTGCCGTGCCGGATCACCTCGGCGCGGACGTCGAGCTTCTCGAGCAAACCTTTGTAGAACATCACGCCCGAAGCCATCCCGGCCCACGAAAGGCTTCCTTCCGGATTCATATAGATCTTATCGGCCGCCGTAGCCAGATAGTAAGACCCCTGCGTATAATAGTCGGCATAGCTGAGAACGAACTTGCCCGATTCCTTGAACTTGACAATAGCGCCTCGGATCTCGTCGAGCGAAGCCATTCCTACCCCCACATAAGGATTTACGTTCAGGTAAATACCCTCGATATCGTCGTCCGTTGCGGCACGTTCGATGGCTCCGAGCACGTCGATGAGCGCATAGGAGCGACTCATGTTCATGTCGAGCAGATCGGTCAGTCCCATAGAAGAAAAAGGATTGACCACCGGCGCGTCGGTGATTCTTTCCGAAAGGTCGATCCGGAGCACCGATCCGGATTCCACGGAAGGAGTCTGATCGGAGAAAGCCGCGCCTATGCCGGCCAGCACCATGACGAAAAAGGTGCCGATCAAAATATTGGCCACCACGAATGCGAGCAGGCAGGCCAGAAACGTTCTGAAAAAACTATTCATCGAATTTTTCCGTTTAAATTGAACAGGCGGCGGAATGCCGCGGTGAACGCTCCAAATGTACGAATTATTTTTATTAACGTTATCTTTGCCTACCGACGAATTCATCTAAACAACACCTTATATCAGAGTATGACAAACGAAGAGATACTGGACGTGCTCCACACTGTGCAGCACCCCGAACTCAAAAGCGACATCGTTACGCTGGGCATGGTGGAAGGCCTGACGGTCTCCGACGACAAGGTGCAGTTCTCGCTGCTTTTCGCCCGCAGCCGGGACCCTTTCGCCCTGTCGATCAAAAAACGGGCGGAAGAAGCCGTAGCCGCCCGCTATCCGCAGTATGCGGGCAGGACGGTCGTCTTCGTCAAGGAAGCCGCGCCCAAAAAGCCCGCGCCCAAAGAGAAGCAGAAGCTCGGTGAAAAACAGGGAATCTCCCGCATCGTGGCCGTCTCCTCGGCCAAGGGAGGCGTGGGCAAAAGCACCGTAACGGCCAATCTGGCCGTGTCGCTCGCCGACATGGGCTACCGGGTCGGACTGCTCGACGCCGACATCTACGGTCCCTCCCAGCCCACGATGTTCGGCGTGGAAGGGTACCGTCCCGAAGGAAAGCAGATCGACGGCAAGGACTGGATCGTCCCGGCCGAAGCGTTCGGCGTGAAGATCATGTCGATCGGTTTCTTCATCGACCCGTCCGACGCCCTGATGTGGCGGGGACCGATGGCAACCAACGCGCTGCGACAGATGATCCATCAGACGCTCTGGGGTCCGCTCGACTTCCTGCTGCTCGACCTGCCTCCCGGGACGGGCGACGTCCATCTCTCGATCATCGGAGAGATGAAGATCGACGGCGCCGTCATCGTCAGCACGCCGCAACGCGTGGCGTTGGCCGACGTCGTGCGGGGCGTGGCCATGTTCCGGAACGAAAAGATCGGCATACCGGTTCTGGGACTGGTCGAAAACATGGCCTGGTTCACGCCGGCGGAACTTCCCGACCACCGTTACTATATTTTCGGAAAAGAGGGTGCACGCCGTCTCGCCGAAGAGACGAATCTGCCTCTGCTGGCCGAAATACCGCTGATACAGAGCGTCCGGGAGTCGGGCGACGAAGGACATCCCGCCTCGGCGAATGTCTCCGCAGCGGGAGCGTTCTACCGGACTTTGGCCGAAAACGTCGTATCCGAACTCGAAAAAAAAGAACGATGATGATAACTTTCGTCGAAAAAATTCCAACCGCCTGTGTACAAGCC
>UROX01000012.1 GCA_900549685.1 uncultured Alistipes sp. | reverse complement strand
GCTGCTGTTCTACACGCTCAAGGATCCGGATGTGCCGGAGGCAGAGTGATAACGCAAGTCATTTTCAACCATATATCGGCATAAAACCGATATGCCCCGAGATAAAAACTCTACCTTTTTATCCTGTACAATAACTTCGATGTCCCGATATTCGGGGACATGATTTCCATATCCGATCGCTATCGTCTGCGGACGGAGCCGCGCATTCGGCTCCGTTCGAGTCATAACGGTTCGAGACAACGGCCCCGGAGTCGCGGGAATCGGCGAGCGGATGACGGATACGACGGGTCACGAATTCCATATGTATCCCGTCCGGCAACGGGACGGGAGGATGGTGCGGCCGATGTACCGAAGCCTGATCGTATCGGTACATTCCGACCGCGGAGATTCACGGCTATCGGCCATGTTTCCGACAGCTCTCCGCCTCGGCGGGGCTTCGAAATACCATCTGAAAAGTACGAAAAAGAGTGTACCCGACCCGGGTCCCAAAGCATATAGCCGCGAACAAAAGACCGATGCACGGCCGCAACAGCCGCACGCTACGGCCGCGAGGCAAACATGCATTCCGGACAAATCAAAAGAGGGCCGGCACATGGCCGACCCTCCCGAAACGATCTTCTTGTGCGACTATTTCCGCACGTATTTCAGCAGAACCGAGCTGCGCGGCTCGGCCGACTTCAGCACCAGTCCCTCGGAGAGCTGACGGCCGGTATATTCCGTCTTTTCGCCGGTATCGCGGTTCTCGATTTCGTAAGTTTTGTCCTTGTCGAGTCCCTGCAGACAAACGGTATATTCCGCATCGGGACACGCCTCGCGACGGAAAGCCACCACATAACCGCTGCCGTCGGAGGGACGGAGCAACTGGTAGGCCAGCCAGATGTTCGGCTGCGTCATGTCGCCCTCGCCGCTCAACGGATAGTAGTCTTCGTAGAAATAGGGCCGCACCTCGTAGAACTCGGCCATCCGGCGCTGCATGTCGAAGAACGAGTTCGATCCGTCGGTCACTTTCCAGTTGAAGATCACCGACGTACCCAGACTCGATCGGAACGTGAACGGGTCGGTCCGATGAACGCCCGTACCGTGCAGCGGCAGATAGAGGTTCAGTCCGTAGGTGTGGCACTGGTAGCCCACCGGCTCGCCGTACTGGTAGTCGGTACGCCACAGCGGAGCGCTGCGCGAGCAGCTTTCCAAGTCGATTCGCCGTCCGCCGCTGGCGCAGTTATCGACCAGCAGACCGGGGAAACGTTCGAGCAGATAGTCCCAGAAGGCATACAGACCTTCGATATGGCGGATTTCGCGGATGCCGCGACGGCCAGGCTCGTCGTTCTTCTCCCAGAACAGATCGACATCCATGTTGAAGTCCTGACGGTAATAGTCGATGCCGTTCTCCTCGAGCATGTCCCCTATCCGGTCGCAGAACCATTCGCGCGCCTGCGGATTGCCCAGGTCGAACAGGAACGCATCGGTTCCCGCATCGAGCATCCACTCGGGATGTTCCACGGCCCACTGCGTGCCCTTGATGACGCGCTCGGGTTCGAACCATACCATGAACTTGGCACCGGCCTTGTGCACCTCGTCCGAAACGGGTTTGAGACCTTCGGGGAAACGTTCCTTATCGACCGTCCAGTTGCCTACGGTATTGGCCCAGTTCTTATGATTCTTGTAGTCGTTGGCCTGTTCGTACCATCCGGCATCGAGCCAGAAGACTTCCGGCACCAGATCGAACTGTTTGTAGCGGCGGATCAGAGCGATGGCATAGTCGGCCGTCATGCACGAATACTCGTTGCACGGAGCCGGGTCGCCGTAGTTGAAGCTCGTCGAAACGGGATAGACCGTCGGCTTGCCGTCGATGCGGTGCGTATGGTGGGCGAGCATGAAGCGGCGGAAAAGGTTGTGGCCCGCGAAACGGTTTTCGCCCCGCCAGAACAGCAGGCACACGCTCGGCGTGCGGATGGACTCGTCGGGACGCAGATAGGTTTCGAGCGTCTTCATGCCCGAAACGATACGCACACCGTGTTTCTGGGTTGCAGCAATGTCGGCAAACCACGTTCCGCTCCATCCGATGGCCCCCACCACGCCCTGACCGGGAGAGGTCTCGACGTTGAAGAACGGGAAAGCGATCTGCGACGAACGGCCGCCCTCGGGAGCCATGTAGAGCGAATCGCCGGGAGCCAGCACGCGGGTGTGCTGATGGAAGTCGGCCTTGGAGACATGGGTTCCGTTGGCATAGTGCAGGATAATGTCTTCGGTGCCGGGATACTTCATATCCAGATCCGACACGCGGACCTGTTCGAGCGTCGCCGAATTGGCGGACGATTCGTTCCGGAAAGAGAGCACCCACTCCACGGCCTGAAACTCGGGAAATCCCTTGACCCGGCATTCGACCGTCAGGCCGGCGGGTTTCTGGCTGTACGTATAGAGATACTCCACCACGCCCTCTTCGCCCGAGGCGATTTTGCGGACCGAATATTTCCACTTTTTCAACAGTTCCTGCGAGGGCCGTCCGTCATAGACGAACGAGAAAGGCGGGGTCTTTCCCTTGCCGAAGCGGGTTTCGATCCACCGTGTCACATCGACCGGTGCGTCGGCCATCGTGCAGGCGGTCTGCGCACGGGCCGTCTGCGGCATCAGGGTCGCCAGACACAGTCCCAGTGTCAGCAGTGCGCCGCATAAAAACATACGTTTGTTCATCATTTTCATTTTTATCGGTTAGTTCGAATGTACAGACAAAGGCCGGAGGATTATTCCGCCGGAGCGTACCGGAACAGGAACGAGGCCCGGGATTCGTCCGAAGAGATTTCGAATCCGGAGGCGAGTTCGGCACCGGTCAGGATCGACGTGGCCCCGCTGTCGGTATCGACGATACGGTAGCTCCGGCCGGCTTCCAGCCCCGACAGAGCGACCGTCACCGAACGGTCGGGACAGGCCGCACGCCGGAAGGCTACGACGATGCCCGTGCCGTCCGAGGGACGGTGCATCTGGTAGGCGATCCACACGTCGGCGTCCGTCGTCCTCTCGATCCCGGTCAGCGGATAATAGTCCTCGTAGAAATAGTCGCGGATGGACTTGAATTCGTCGATCCGGTCCTGCATGTCGAGGAACGAACCCTGGTTGTCGGTCACTTTCCAGTTATAGATCAGCGCACTGCTGATGCTCGACCGGAACGAATACTTGTCGGTCTGCAGAATGCCCGTGCCGTGCAGCGGCAGGAAGAAATTCAGTCCGTAGGTGTGCCCCTGATAACCGTCCGGGTCGTCATAGTGATAATAGTCGCTGCGCCACAGCGGAGCGCTGCGGACGATGGTTTCGAGGTCGATGCGCCGGCCGCCGCTGGCACAGTTGTCGATCAGCAGACCGGGGAAACGCTCGAGCAGATAGTCCCAGAAGGCATACAGGCCCTCGATGTGGCGGATCTCCTTCATACCCTTCCGCCCCGGCTCGTCGTGTGCCGCCCAATATTTGTCGGGCTGCATGTTGAAGTCCTGCCGGTAGTAGTCGATGCCGTTCTGCTCGATCATGTCGCCGATATAGCGCGAAAGCCACTCGCGGGCCTCGGTATTGCCCAGATCGAAAAGCAGGTAGGTTCCGTCCGGTTCCGAAGGCAGGTCGAGCATCCATTCGGGGTGTTCCACGGCCCACTGCGTGCCCTTGATGACGCGTTCCGGCTCGAACCATACCATGAACTTGGCCCCCACCCGATGGGCGGCGTCGGCCACGGGCTTGAGCCCCTGCGGGAAGCGGGTCGAGTCGATCGTCCAGTTGCCCGTCGTATTGGCCCACGAACGTCCGTGGGCATAGTCGGCCGCCCCCTCGTTCCATCCAGCGTCGAGCCAGAAGACTTCGGGCGTCAGACCGAACTGCGCGTAACGCGAAATCAGCGCACAGGCCCAGTCGGCCGTGATGCAGGAATACTCGGTGCACGGCGCCGGATCGCGGTAGTTGAAGCCGCTGCAAAGCGGATATTCGGCGAATTTGCCGTCGATCTTGCGCGAATGATGCGCCAGCACGTAGCGGCGGAAGCGGTTGTGTCCCTCCATGCGGTCGTCGCCCTGCCAGAACATCAGGCTGAACGACGGAGTACGGATCGTCTCGCCGGGCAGCAGATACAGTTCCATGTTCTTCATGCCCGACGCCAGCTCCACGCTCCGGTCGCCCGTGGCCGTGATGTCGGCGAACCACGTTCCGGTCCATCCCACGGCTGCCGTGACACCCTGCTTGCCGCCCGGTGCGGCTACGTTGAAGAAGGGCAGATGGTCGCCCTCCGACGAACGGCCCCCTTCGGGAGCCATGCAGAACGTCTCGCCCGGAGAGAGCGCCGTGGCGCGGGGATGGAAATCCTCTTTCGAGATATGGTTTCCGTCGGCCCGATAGAGCATGAACTCGCCGGCCTCGGGATATTGCAGCGCGATGTCGGCCACTTTCACCTTCACCAGCGTAGGCGTGTTCTTCCCGCCTCCGTTGGTGAAATGCAGCATCCACTTCACGGCATGGAACTCGGGATAGGCCCACACGCGGCAATCGACGCTCAGTCCGGTCACGGGATCGGTGTACGTATAGAGGAACGCCTCTACGCCCGGTTCGGGGCTTCCGGGACGCGAAGCCCGGTATTTCCACTGCCGAAGCAGCTCACGGGAGGATTTTCCTCCGTAAACGAACGAAAAAGGAGGCACCTTGCCGGGGCCGAAACGGGTCTCGACCCAACGCACGGCATCGACGGGAGCACTCGTCACCTTCGATACGGCCTGAGCCGACAGCGCTCCGGCGAATGCCGCGCTCCATATCCATATACTGCAAATCGCAAAAAATCGTTTCATCGGTTTGTTTTTCGGTTAAGTTTTTATTGACAAGCCTCGCTCGGTTTATACAGGACGAACTCTCCATACGCCTCCGCAACCGTTCTTCCGTCCGGCATTCCGACTGTCCCGGAAGAGCGGTCCGACCGTCCGTCGAGCCCGTCGAAGCGGCGACGGCCGCGGAACGCCCGCATCCTCCGGCCGGAAGAGCGGCGACGGCCCGGAAACCGGTGCAGGACACGGGCCGGCACCGGCCGTTTCCGGACGGCCGTTCGGCCTCAGAGCAATTCGGCCTCCAGCGCCTCGATCATGATGTGGATCGCCTTGATATGGATCTCCTGTATCCGGTCGGAATGGGGCGTCCGGGGCGCGAGAATCGCCGCATCGGCCAGCGCGGCGAGCCGGGTCGGTCCGTCGGCCGTCAGCACGACGATCTTCATTCCGCAGCGGCGGGCCGCTTCGGCCGCCAGCACGATATTGCCCGAATTGCCGCTCGTGCTGATAGCCAGCAACACGTCGCCGGGCCGGCCGAACGCCTCGACCCAGCGGGCGAAAATCTGCTCGAAGCTGAAATCGTTGCCCACGCAGGTCATGTAGGCCGCATCGTTGATCGCCATGGCGGGCAGCGGACGGCGGTCCGAGCGGAAACGTCCGGTGAGTTCTTCGGCGAAATGCGTCGCGTCGCACAGCGATCCGCCGTTGCCGCAACTGATGATTTTGGAACCGCTGCCGAGCGCTTCCTTCATGATTTCCACCGCCCGCGACATCGACTCCAGCGTGCGCGGATCGGCGATAAAGTCGTGCAGCGCCTTTTCGGCCTGCGCAAGACTGTCGGTTATGATCTTTTTCATTTTCTTTCTCACGATTATAGGCTTCAGCGTACCGGTATCCGGAACCGTCGCGGCCATCCAGCGCCGCCCTCTCCGGGCGGGGCCGCTCCGGACGCACGGTCCGCAACAGCGGCCGGGACCGGGAAACGACGCCGGAGACTCCGGTACACGAAAGCTATTGTTTTCTATCCTATCACATCGGCAGCCACCGAAAGGGCCGCGTAATCGCCGATCTGTTCGCCCAGACCGGCCGGAACGACCCGGCACACCCGCCGGGCATGGGACAGCGCCTCGCGCTCGATCTCCTGCAGCACGAAAGGTTCCATGATCGACCGGTTGCGGACATAGATGCTCCCGATGACGATCTTTTCGGGGTTGAGCAGGTCGATCACCATGGCCAGTCCCCGACCCAGATACGTGGCCGAAATCCGGTAAATCTCCAGCGCCAGCGCATCGCCCGCAGCGGCGGCTTCGGCCACCGTCTGCGCCGTCACCCGATCCAGCTCGCCGGGTGCGCACCACGCCACGCGCTCGCCGCACTGGAAACGTTCGCTGAGTTTGAACCGCGCCAGTTGGGCGATCCCGCCTCCGCTGGCGAACCCTTCGAACGAACCGCACTTGCCGTAACCCACCGGCCCGAAATCCGAAAGGCGGATATGCCCCAGCTCGCCGGCGTTGTCGTTGGTTCCGGCATAGAGCCTCCCGTCGAGGATCAACCCGGCACCGAGGCCCGTCCCGAAGGTCAGGAACACCATGTTGCGCGTCCCGATCCCGGCGCCGAATTTCCATTCGGCCAGCGCGCAGGCATTGGCGTCGTTATGGATGCCCGTCCGGACGGAGAACCGGTCGGAAATCGTTTTCACGATCGGGATGTTGTCCCATCCCGGCAGGTTGGGCGGCGACATGACCACCCCCGTCCGGCTGTCGAGCGGACCTCCGCAACTGATTCCCACGGCGCCCGTATTCGAGGCATCGAGTCCGTGACGCTGCATGAGCGCCGCGATGCTCTCCAAGATTTCCCCTATCGTTTCGTTTACGCCGGAAGTGGCGAAGCGCACCTTGTCTACGATTTGCAGACGGTCGCCCTGTTTGCGGCCGTAGGTGACGGCACACTTGGTGCCGCCGATATCGACTCCCAGAATATTCCGTTCCATCCGTTTCGACTATTTATCTCTTTTATCGTAAAGTTTCGTTTTGGAGAGCCATTTCCTGTAATCGCCGAGCGCATAGGGAGGCTCGCCGTAGAGGTAGTGGTTCGTGAACGTCTCCCCTCCGACCTCGTAGCGGATGACGAACATGCCCTGTCCTTCCATGACGGGCAGTGAGGCCACCTCGCTGCGGCCGTTGGCCGGTACCGTATAGCTGCCCCGGAAGACCTCGCGTCCGGTAGCCGCATCGGTCACGGAAACCGTTCCCCGCGCCGCCTCGCGCGTATCGTTCACCGCCACGAGCGGATAGGTTCCCTCCCGCGGATCGTTGATGAACAGACACACGTCGCGCTGTACGTTGCAGAGGAAGTAGTAGGCCAGTTTTTTCGATCCGTAATAGTCCACCACGGCATCCGAAATGATGGGCCAGCCGTCGCGCACGTTCCACCAGATGATACCCGTACGTTCGAACTTGCGGCCGCGCCACATCTCCATGAAATATTTCATGGCCTCGGCCTGTACGGCCTGCGAGGCGAAGACGAACTCGTCGAGGTCGTCGGGCACGGAACCGAACAGGATATTCACCTGATTGAGCATAAGATTGTTCCGATCCTGCGTCGGCCCCCATGCCACGAACCGCCGCGTGGACTTGGTGATCCACTCGTCGTTCCAGCGACGGTCCTTGTCCACCCACGGATAGACACAGTCGGGCGTCATCATACGCTCGATGCTGCTGCGGTTGGGGCAACCGTGATAGCCGATCTCGCTGACGAACGTACAGGGCGCCGTCGTATAGAACGGATCCTTGTAATAACCGCGCGGACCCCACAGATGGTTCTCGGGCAGATACTCGTCGGTACTGCCCTTTTCCCAAACCGCCTGGCTATAATAAGGCGAACTGGGAAGGTAGGGACGCGTCACGTCGAACTCGTAGAGCACCTCGGGAATCACGCGACGCGAAACGGCATCGCGGTTCGGGTCGAGGTGGAAAGCCATGAGCCCCCAGTAGAGGTTGGCGTCGTCCTCGTTGTTACCGGCCCACAGCACCAGCGAGGGGTGGTTGCGGAGCTTGAGCACGACCGACGTGATTTCGCGGCGAAGCCCTTCGAGAAAATCGTCGCGCTGGGGATAGAACGCGCAACCCATCGCGAAGTCCTGCCAAATCATCAGACCGTTCTCGTCGCAAAGATCGAAGAAGCGCGTATCCTCGTAGACGTTACCGCCCCAGCAGCGGATCATGTTGCAGTTGGCGTCGGTAACGAGTTTCAGGGCACTCTCATACTGGGCCGCGTCGCGGCTGTGCAGCGCGTCGAGGGGCACCCAGTTCGTTCCCCGGATGAAGATTTTCTCGCCGTTCACCTCGAAACAGAACCGTCCCCGCTCGTCGGGCAGGTTGATGTCCGAAAGGTCGAGTTTCACGGTACGCAGACCGATTCTCTTGGTATCCGTATCGACGATCTCCCCGTCGGAAGCGACCAGTTCGGCACGGGCCTCATAGAGTGCCGCATCGCCGTACCCTCTGGGCCACCACAGATCGGCATTCTGCAATTCGATGATCTGACGGCCGGCATGCGTGAAAAGGATGCGCTCGCCCTGATACACCTGCTTGCCTTCGCGCGAAAGCGTAAAACGCACACGGGCCTTGTCGAACTGGTCGAAAGGAAGTTTCGTCTGGAAATCGACGAAAAGGCGGACATTTCTCGTGGCCGTATCCACATTCGTGGTCACCCAGGTGACATCGGTAAAGCGAAGCGGTTCGAGAATCTCGAGCGTCACGTCGCGCCACAGACCCGCACTCACGAGCCGGGGCATGATGTCCCAGCCGTACATGTGGGGAGCCTTGCGCATATAGACCGACTCTTCCGAAGCGAAGTTGCCCATGCTGAACGTACCGAGCAGGTATTTCTGGCTCTCGAGCACGACGGGACGCAGGATGACCTGCACCAGGTTGCCGTCGCCCGCCTTCAGGCAGTCCGTCACGTCGAACCGCTGTTCGATGAGCATATTGTCCGACGATCCGACATGAACGCCATTGACCCAGATTTCGCCCACGCAGTCGATTCCGCCGAAGACGAGTTCGGCCTGTTGGCCCGGGCGGAGTTCCGGCGCCGAAAAACGACGCGAATAGCACCACTGGTAGCCTTCGTATTTTCGCAGGTCGTTCACCGTGGCGCCGACCCGCGGATCGGGAATCAGGCCGGCCGCTTCCATGTCGATCTCGACATTGCCCGGCACGGTAGCCGGAATCGTCGTGGCCTCTGTTTTTTCGAGTCCTTCGGGCGAAAGCACGGCCTCGCCGGCCTGCGGCCAGAAAGAAAGGTCCCATTTCCCGTTGAGCGACACGGGGCCACCCGAAGCGGAGAGGGCGAGGGTCAGCGCGGCCAGCAGACCGGCTCCCCTCCGAAATATCATATTCGTTTTCATTTTCATTCGATTATCGTTTTTATAAATTTCTATTTTCCGGTTCGAAGGACGACCGTCCCCGCGGAACGGGTTCGAAAAATCGCTCCGCAGACCGGCCGTTCCGGATTCAGAATCTGAATACATGCTCTCCCGCGCCGACCGGAATTTCGCGGCCGTCCGCATAGAGCGTGGCGCGGGTGTTGAGCGGTACGGTCACCCGGAGCACGATCTTCTTGCCTTCGCGTTTCCACTCCGAGCGGATCGGGCCGCTGACCGAACGGTACTCGGCCTTCACCCAGTCGAGTCCCTCGACGAAGTGGGGACGGAAAACGATGTGGCGGAATCCCGGCTCCGCAGGGTCGTAGTTGATTCCGGCCAGCACGTTGAACATCCATGCGCTGATGTCGCCGAGGAAGACGTGATTGACCGACGCATCGCGGAATTCGGGCGAGAGCAGCCACGTTTCGGCCAGCGTGGTGAATCCCTTTTCGATCCACGCGCCCCACGACGGAGCGTCTTTCTGCGCGGCCATCTTGTAGGCGGCATCGGCATATCCGTAACGGGCCAGCATCCTCAACACATACTTGCTGCCCAGCGTACCGAAATCGAGGTGATAGTCCGTCGCCTCGACCGACGCGAGCAGACGGTCGGCCACGGCCTGTTCGTACCCCTCGGGCACGATGCCCAGAGCCAGCGCCGTAGCCAGCGCAGCCTGCGAGCCGTTGGCGTACGTCGCGCTGTCGGGATGGAAATATTTGCGGTTGATCGTCTCCCTCAACCGGTCGGCCTTTTCGGCATACGCGGTTCCGTCGCGGCCGGTCAGTTCGGCGAAACGGGCCATCGTCCGACAGTCGAGGTAATAGAAACAGGGCGTCGTGAATTCCGTAGGCGTCACCGTCTTGTAGGGCACCCAGTCGCCGATGCCGTAGGTCACCAGCCCTTCCCCGTCCTCGCGGTTCTGAAGGTAGGCGAGGTATTTTTCGCAGACGGGATAGACCTTCTCGATCGCCCGGGGATCGCCGTAGTAATTATAGAGCGCTTCGGGAATGATGAACATGACGGCATCCCACACCGGACCGATCCAGTCGCTGTATCCCCATCCCGAACTGGGAATGATACCGGCAATACTGCCGTCCTCGCGCTGGTTATCGACCAGGTCGTCGAGCCATTTTTCGTAAAAGCGGATACCGTCGTAATTGAGCAGTCCCAGATCGACGGACAGATGGGCATCGGCCGTCCAGCCGTTTTTCTCGCGCTGCGGACAGTCCGTAGGAATGCTCATCAGGTTCGACAAATAGGCCTGATTCGTCGCGGCCCATATTTTATTAAGCAGTTCGTTCGAACAACTGAAGCTACCCGCCGGCTCGACGGCCGTGTGCATGAAGAGCGCCGTCAGGTCGTCTTTCTCGAGACGGACGGGCCGGTCGGCCTTCACCTCCACATACCGGAAGCCGTGGTACGTGAAGTCGGGCGCGAACGTCTCGCGGCCTTCGCCGCGGAGCGTATAGAAATCGGTCTGGAACTCCACGCCCGGCTGCGGATAGAAATAGATGTCGATATTGCCCATTTCGACCCGGCCGTTGTCCTTGAGCAGCTCGCCATGTTTGAGCGAGAGCGTCGTTCCGGCCTCGCCCTCCACGCTCAGGCGGCACACACCCGACATATTGACGCCGAAGTCGTACACGAACACCGTATCGCCGAAAGCCTGCATCGCCACGGGTGCGATTTCGCGTTCGACCTGCACGGCCGGCGTATGCTGGGCCACGAGCAGGGGCGACGGATCGTCCGCCTCCACGGCCACGGTCCACGAAGCGTCGTCGAAGCCGGGGCGGTCCCAGCCCACAATCTCCCGACGGGCATCGTAGGTGTCGCCGCTGTAAATGTTATTGCTCACGTAGGGACCCGTCGCGGTTTTCCATGTTCCGTCCGAGGCCACGACTTCGCGGCTGCCGTCGTCGTAAATCAGATGCAGCTCGCAGATCATGCGGGGACGGTCCCGCCAGCGGGCCTGTTCGAAATCCCACGTAGCCACTCGGCCCTGCTGGTTGTAGAATCCGTTGCCCAGCACGGCCGAAAGCACGTTCTCGCCGGGAGCGAGCAGTCCGGTCACGTCGCTGACCGCGTAGAGGTTGCGTTTGTCGTAATGCGTATATCCCGGATCGAGCCGGTTGGCCGAAGCGGATTCGCCGTTGATGGCCCACTTGCCGTAGGCAGCGGCACTGGCGTAGAGCCGGGCCTCGCGCAGTCCCTCTTTCACCTCGAACGATTTGCGCAGCATGGGCGCGGCAGCGAATTCCTTGTCCTGCCCGTCGGTGATCCAGCGGGCCGTCCATCCCTCTCGGGAGGCCTTGGCCGTCTCGAAGCTGTCGATGGGCGACAACAGCACGCCGCCCTCGCCATCGCGGACGGCGATGTTCCAGTAATAACGCGTATGAGGCGCCAGCGCTTCGCCGCCGTATTCGACGAACCCGGCCCCCGAAAGCACTTCGGGCGAAAGCCATACGTCGGGTACGGAGGTCGAGTCTTCGAGCGCATCGCGGCTCGAAGCGATGCGGACCCGACAGGCCGTCTGGACAAAATCTTCGTCGTCGCCGGTATAATTCCACGTAAAGCGGGGTGCGATACCCGCATCGATTCCCACGGGCGAACGCATGTATTCGCACCGCATGTCCGCTACGGCCGCGGGTTTTCCGCCGCCGCAAGATGCCAGAGCGAATGCCAGCGCTCCGGCTGCGGACCATACATAAACATTTCGTTTCTTCATCGGTCGATTATTTTAGGTTTTCGTTTCTGTCGTTTTCATCCGGCTCGTCTTTGCAGGTCGCCGGTCAGTCCCGGAAACAAAGTTCGCAGGGCAATACCTGCGACAAACCGCTGCCGTCCTCTCCGCCTGCGGAACGTATGCGCCGCAGCAGAATCCGGACGGTCTGTCGTCCGATCTCGGCGATCGGCATCCGGGCCACGTTCATGCGGGGAGCCAGCACCCGCATGGCCGGCATTTCGTGGATACAGCACAGCCCGTATCCGGCGTTGATATCGATGCCCTTCTCATAAAAATAACGGAAAGCCTCCAGCGCCAGAATATGCGTCGTGAAAAAGAATCCGTCCACATCGGGCACCCGCTCGAAAATACGGTCCAGCGCCGGACCGATATGCTCCTCATACCCGGCGAAAGGCACTTCCGCATACAGATCGGACCCGGCGGCGAGACCGGCCTCGGCCAGTGCCCGGGCATAGCCCTCGCGCCGCATGTCCATCGTGCGCAGATGGGGATTGGTCGTCACGACGGCGATCCGGCAACACCCTTTCGCAATCAGACGCCGCACCAGATCGTAACTGCTCCGTTCGTTATCGACGATCACGTAAGGGACGGACAGTTCGGGAAAATAACGGTCGAAAGTCACCAGCGGATAATCTTCCGCCACCAGACGCTCGATCTCGACCTTCGATATTTTGGTCGGTGCCAGAATGATCCCGTCCACCCGTTTGGCCCTGAACACGCGGATCATACGATTCTCTCGCTCGATCTCGGCTTCCGAACTGCATATCATCAGCGAGTAACCGTGCCGCTCGGCCTCCATCTCCACCTCGCGGGCCACCTGCGAGTAGAACGAGTCGGAAATCGACGGCAGGATCAGTCCGATCGTGCCGGTCGTGCCCGTATTGAGGCTGCGGGCCAGCAGATTGGGCTGATAATCCAGGTCGGCCGCATAGCGGAGCACCCGCTCCCGTGTGGCCGGACTGATTCCCTTTTCCTCGGCCCGGCCCGAGAGGACCCACGAAACCGTCGTTTTCGACAGATTCAGCGCCGAGGCGATATCTTTGAGCGATGCGGACATAAGGTCGTGTCTTTTTCGAATCCTCCGAAAATGTCACTTAATCGGTTAAACTCGCAATAAAAGTAGGGATTTTCCCGAAAAGACACAAAAAAACGCACAAAAAACACGACCGAAGAGTCCGCCGTGCCGGTCTCTCCGTACTATACGCACGACGAACCGGACATTCACAGAAAGAGCTATCGCACATTGCAGCCTGCGTATCCTCCGGACGGAGATATCCGAATCCGACCGTCGCCCGCTCGCCGGCCGCATCTGCGGACCGAGCCGCGCATATCCGATATAGCCGTGCCGACAGTTCGCACCGGGGAATCGGCGGATGAACGGCTCCCCTATTTCAATGCGCCGGCATTCGTCGCAGTCGCCGTGCTTTCCGGACTGCGGACCCAAATTTCCGGCCGCAGCGGAAACCGCTCCCGACCGTGGTCGGGACTGCGGTCGGGACTGAAAAACACAGTCTGAATCCCGACGCTGCGGAACACGGAACGATCCCCGAAAACCCGCCATAGCCGATATAGTCGCGCCCCGGCAAAGTTTCTTTCAAAAGCGAAGGCGGGCCGGATTCATCCGGTCCGCCTTCTTTTCGAGACGTTCGTACAAAGTGCGATTATTTGATATGCTCTTTGACGGTGTCTTTGACATGCTGCGCTTTTTCTTTCACCGTATCGGCGACACGAGTAGCGCCTTCCTTGATGTTGTCTTTCAGGTGTTCGGCCTGTTTTTTCACATCTTTCATCGTGTTCTGCGTCTTGTTGCAGCCGCAATTCTTCTTGTTTTCCATAACTCCAATTATTTTAAAGATTTATTTTCTTTCGGGTTTTCGACGAGTGAACAAAGAGACGATCAACAGCAAAACTACCGCACCGGCGATCGAAGTGAGTATACTGCCCCATGTGCCCATGGCGACGATTCCCATCAACCCGAAAAGCCAGCCGCCGATAAAGCTGCCGAGAATCCCGATGACCAGATTCACGATCAAACCCGAACCGCTTCCTTTCACGATCAGGCTGGCCACATACCCGGCGACCAGACCGATCAACAAATACCACAAGAAATACATATCTTTCTGTTTTTAATGTAAACTTTTTCTGCCGGGGAATTCTTCAAACGCTGTGCCACGATCGGATCGCCCGGACTGTCCGCTCCCGTGAGAAACAACTCTCGCAGGAGTACGCACCGGGACAGACGGTCCATTTTCAGACCGTTCCCCGAACCGAAAAAACAACGATTTTTTTCGAACGGAACAAGACGTACGCACGGAACCCGAGTCCGACAGAACCGCAGAAACGAAATATCCGGACGGAAGGTCTCTCACACGACAAACCTTCCGTCCGGATATTTCCGCAACGACACGCAGCGCTCTTCCCTACCCTATATGCAACGAGACCACCTCGCCGAAAGCGACGGGACGGTCGAACGCCCGCTCCAGCGTACATTCGCCCGCGCAGACCCTCAGGCATGCGATCACGCCTCCGTGCGTGAACAGCAGCGCCGAGGCCGTTCCGCGACCACTCAGATCGCGGACGAAGGAAGCGACCCTCCGGTACTGATCCTGCAACGACTCCGCACCGCCGGCAGGTACCCTCAGCCAGTCGGCATACCAGGCCTGTACGTCGGACCCCCGGAGATCGTCCCAGCGTCTCATTTCCCACACTCCGAAATCGAGTTCCGTCAGACGTCCGTCGCGCACGGCGTCGGGGAAACCGCAAAAAGCGGCCAGACGGGTGCAGCGTCCCGAAGGACTGGTACGGACCGCATCGAATGTTCTGCCGGAGAGACGTTCCGCCACGCGCCGGGCCTCCGATTCGAACGAAGCGCCGAGCGGCACGTCGGTCCTTCCGTAGCAGACCCCGGCAGGCACATCAACCGAAGTATGCCGTACGCAGATCAATTCCATAGATTCCGCACAAAACGAGCAACATGACATAGAAAGACAACTCGGCGAGCAGGAACATCGCCCCGCAGCAGTCGCCGGTATAGCCTCCGATCCGTTTTCTCATCCACATGCTCAGGCCGGCGAAGACGACGAACGGTCCCAGCCCGGCCAGCCAGAACACCGGCCGCAGAAGCAGCAGCATCGGCAACAGTCCGCACACGAATGCCCCTACGAGTTCTCCGGTCCACATCGGCTCGTAGACCGTCCGTGCCTTGCTCTGTTCCTCCGGACGAACATAGGGCAACGTATTGATAAGCTGGGCCGATACGAATTTGGCGAACGGATCGCCCGCCATGACCGCCGCACAGGCTACCGGCACGGGCAGCGACGCCAGTGTCGCGGACAGCAGCAGGAAGTAAACGATCAGACCGATCGTACCGTAGTTTCCCACATGGGAATCTTTCATAATGGCGAGCGTCCGCTCGGGCGTACCGCCTCCGCCGAACCCGTCCAGAAAATCGGAGAGGCCGTCCTCGTGCAACGCTCCGGTCAGCAGCAGCCGTCCGCCGAGAGCCAGCAGAACGGCCACGGGAACAGGAACGAGCAGCGACGCACCGTAGAGCACACCGGCCGTCGCACCGGCCGTCAGCCAGCCGGTCAGCGGCCAGTAAGGTACGATCCGTTTGTAACACGAAGCGGGCACTTCGACGATCCGCCACAGCGGCAGGCGGGTGAAAAAGATAAAAGCGGCAACCGGATGTTTTACCATATCGAAAATATTGGATCCGAAGAACCTCTCTGTGCCGGCGCGATCCGGGCCGCACCCGACTTTCGTCCGCTCTTCTTATCGGATATATTAAAAATATTTGGTGATGTTCGCGCCGGCGAAAGTAGCCATCTCGCCGATCATCCGCACGGCCGAATCGACGATCGGATAGGCGCATACGGCTCCCGTTCCCTCGCCCAGCCGGAGTCCCAGATCGAGCAGCGGACGGGCACCCAGCGCATTCAGCACCAGCGCATGTCCCGATTCGTCGCCCTTGTGGCCGAACACGGCGTAGTGCAGCACTTCGGGATAGATCCGCGAGGCCGCCAGCATGCAGTTGGTCATGATGAATCCGTCCACCAGAACGATCATACCCAGTTCGGCGGCCTGCCACATGGCCCCTACGGCCATCACCATTTCGTATCCGCCGAACCAACGCATCACGTCTTCGGCCGATCCGTCGCCCGTGTAACGGTCCATCGCCGCTCTCAGCACGTCGTATTTATGCCGGATGCCCGCAGCGTCGAGTCCGCTGCCCGCTCCGACGCACTTTTCGAGCGGAATACCCGTCAGACAGTGCATCCACATCGAGGACGAGGCCGTATTGCCGATCCCCATCTCACCAAAACTAATGATGTTGCATCCCGCGGCATGACAATCGCGCACGACCGAGGCGCCCCGTTCGACGGCCAGTTCCATCTCCTGCTGTGTCATGGCCGGTTCGTAAAGGTAATTGCGCGTTCCCCGACGGATTTTCATGTCGATCAATCCTTCGGCGGCCGACAAATCGGCATCGACGCCCGCATCGACCACCTGCAACCGGAAACCGTGCTGACGGGACAGGAAGCAGATACCGGCCCCGCCTCCCAGAAAATTGGAAATCATCTGACGTGTCACCTCCTTGGGCGACAGACTCACCCCCTCATCGGCTATGCCATGGTCGCCGGCGAAAACGATGTTATAGGGACAACTCAGCCGAGGCGTGAGCGTCTGCTGGATACGCCCGATCTGCATGGCCAGTTCTTCGAGCCGGCCGAGCGATCCTTTCGGCTTGGTCAGCGTATCGATTTTCTCCCGCAGGGCGGGAACGATTTTTTCGGACGGAGCGCCGATCGAAAATTTTTTCATCATTCCTGACATTATTTGATCTGCAACGGAATACCCGACACCATCAGAAAAACGGCATCGGCCCGTTGCGCGACATATTGATTCACCCATCCCTGAAGATCGGTAAAGCGCCTCTGCACCGCATTCTCCGACACACCGCCGAGCCCGATCTCGTTGGTCACGAAAATAAAATCGGCATCGATGGCGGCCAAACGGTCGAACTCGGCCTTCACCTCCGCCAGCGCCCGGTCCGCATCTCCGTCCAGATCGAAAAAGAAATTGGTACACCAAAGCGTCACGCAATCCACGACGACGGTCCGTCCGTCCAGATCGTGTACGCTCAAATGCTTCTCCTCTTCGATGTTCGTCCACTGCGGTCCCCGGTCGGCCTTGTGACGCTCGATCCGGCGACGGTGTTCGTCGTCCCAGACCCTCGACGTGGCCAGATAGACCGGCGTGGCGGAGCGTTCCAGCGCCATACGCTGTGCGAACGAACTTTTGCCGGAGCGCTGCCCGCCCGTTATCAATGTGATTCTACCCATATCTTTTTTCTGCGAGCGCATCGGCCAGTTCGCCGAAAGAAGTGCAATGCACCGCAGGCGAACCTTCCCGCTGCCATTCCATATCGCGGCACGAGCGTACCTCCACGTTCAGCCGTGCCGTTTCTCCCTCCGAGGCAGGGCGAAGGCCGCAGCGACGGAGCAGATTCTCCGTCCAGAAGGCCAGCTCGGCTCCGCAGGCCGTCACACGGACCGCCTCGGCCGAAGGTGCCTCGCGCCGGAAATCGCCGGTACGGCTGTCGAAAACGATTCCGTTCCGGCCGAAAACCCGGTCCAAAGAGCCGTCCGCGATTCGGTCTTCCGGCGCACCGCAGCACAGCCCTTCCCGCGACAGGAGCCACAAGCGGTCGGCCAGCTGCAAAGCCAGCCCGACGTCGTGGGTGGACATCAGCACGGCCTTGCCCCGCTTCCGGGCCAGATCGTGCAGCAGGTGCATCACCTCGATACGGCTGGCCACGTCGAGAAAAGCCGACGGCTCGTCCAGCAGGATAATCGGACACTGCTGGGCCAGCACCTTGGCGATCATCGCCTTCTGCCGTTCGCCGTCGGAGAGTTCCGATAGGTAACACTCCGCCTTGGCTTCGATACCCGCCTCGCGCATCGACTCGTCCACGATCTGCCGGTCGTTCCGGTCCAGACGGCCGAAAAAACCCGTATAGGGATACCGTCCCAAAGCGACCAGTTCGCGGACCCGGAGACCGCCCGCATGGATACGGTCGGTCAGCACGACCCCCACCCGACGCGAAAGCCGGCGTTCGCCCAAAGCCGCCAGCGGACGGTCGCCGAGCGACAGTTTCCCCGCCAGCGGAGGCTGCGATCCGCCCAGCGTCCGAAGCAGCGTGGATTTGCCCGCGCCGTTAGGTCCCATCAGACAGGTCAGCTCGCCGGAACGAAGCCCGAAGGAAAGCCCCTCGTGCACCCGCCTCTCGCCGGCCGTTCCCGCACGGTACCCTACCGCGAGATTCTCACCCGAAACGACACACCGCTGTTCCATCAGTTGAAATATTGTATTTTTCTCTGGTTCACGATTACGTATATGATGACGGGTGCGCCCAGCACGGGCGTGACGGCATTGAGCGGAATCATGCCCGCCGAACCGGGCAGTACGCAGATCAGATTGCACATCAGGGCCACCGCCGAACCGGTCAGCAGCGTGACGGGCAGCAGCGTCGTATGCCGCGCCGAGCCGGTCAGCAGCCGGGCCAGGTGCGGCACGGCCAACCCAAGAAACGTGACCGGCCCGCAGAAAGCCGTGGAGGTCGCCGTCAGGATACCCGTCGATACCAGCAAAAGCAGACGCACCCGCCGGGTACGGACACCCAGATTCGCGGCATAACGTTCGCCGAGCAACAGCGCGTCGAGCGGCTTGACCGACAGGGCCGCAATGGCCAGTCCCATCCCCAATGCGACGCAGAGAAAAGGCATCTGCCGGAGCGATACGCCCGAAAAATCGCCCATGCCCCACAGCGTATACGAATGTACGCCCTCGGCCGTGGCGAAGAAGTTGAGCAACGAAATGAGCGACGAGGCGACGTACCCCACCATGAGTCCGATAATGAGCAGCATGACATTGCTCCGGACCAGCGTAGAGAAGAAAATGACGACAGCCAGCACGACGGCCGCCCCGGCGAAAGCCCCGGCCACCACAGCCAGATACCCGCCGAAGAAGAGTCCTCCCGTACCACCCAGCGACAGCATGACCAGCGCCACGCCCAGCGAAGCGCCCGCCTCGACCCCCAGAATGGACGGTCCGGCCAGCGGATTGGCGAACACCGTCTGCAACATCAGTCCCGCGGCGGCCAGCGACGCGCCGACGAGCAGGGCCGTGAGCGCCTGCGGCAGGCGGGATTCGAGCACGATGAACGACCACGAAGGACGGTCGCTCCCGCCTCCGGTCAGGATAGCGGCCACCTCCGCGAACGGAATGTCCACCGATCCCCAGAACAGATTGGCAGCGAAAAGCAGCAGGACGACACAGGTCGCGACCGGTATGTAGCGGGATGCCGAGACAGTCATCGTTCCATTCGGTTATAATATCGGAGCCGACGGTCCGGAAGCAGATCGGGATGGAAAATCCGGATCAGGTCGCCCAGCACCCGGTCGGGATGCAGCGGCAGCTCCTCGTAGTAGGGGACCTCGGCCGTATTGCACACAAAGATATGACGATTTTCGAAAGCGGAAAAGCGACCGTACGCCTCGTACTCGCTCCGCAGCGCGTCGTAGGTCATCGGTTGCGGCGCGTTGTATTTGATGAGCCAAAACCGGGCCGAGCGGGCACGGTCGAAAACCGCCTCGAACGGCAGCGGCACCGATCCCCGGTCGGCATTCTCGTTCCAGATCGGATCGGCCCCCGCATCGCGCAACAGCCGGGCCGTGTAACTTCGGCCGCCCGGCACGTACCAGCTCGCGCCGTACTTGCGCTCGGTCAGCACGGTCGGCCGCTCGGTCGTCTCCGAGACCAGCCGGCACAGCGAATCGTAGGCCGACACTGTGACTCCGAACAGTGAGTCGGCCAGCGATTCCCGTCCGAAGAACAGCGCCATGAAACGTACCCACTCGGTCCGTCCGAGCGGAGAGTCTTCCATATAATCGACGCACTCGATAATCGGAATGCCTGTCTTCTCGACCCGTCCGTACCCCGAATTTTCGAGCGGAGAGACGATCACGGCCTCCGGCCCGACCTCGATCAGGCGTTCCACATCGGGCGACGAAGCCTCGCCCAGATCGACGATCGTTCCCCGCGACAGCCCTTCGCGGACGAACGGCAGATCGATGTAACGCGACTCGCACACGGCCGCCACACGATCGCCGAGCCGCAATTCGTCCAGCATGCCGCAATGGACCGAAGAATAGACCGCCACCCGTTCCAACGGGGTACGGACGAGCGTCCCATCGGGCAACGCCTCGGGCAGCGGGGCCGAACGGTCCACCAGCACGTAACGGTGCAACGTGCGTGTCGTATCCCACGGATCGCGCACTTCGGCCAGCGTATATCCGTCGCCGTGCGTGATTTCGAAACAGGTCGCATATTCGGTCCGACAGACTTCGCCGACCGCTTCCCCGGTCGCATCGTGCACTCCGTGGCACGAAACGAGCAGGACGACCGAGACAAAAAAGAACAGTTTCGTTTTCATATTTCCTATCCGATAAAAAACGCCAGGGCCGCCGTTCCCGCCACCATGACCGCCTCGACCCGGCGGTTGATCGCCACAGCCCGGTCGCAGTCCGCCGCGGTCAGCTCCCGCGCATTCGTTCCGATATACGGTTTCTCGACCCGACGCCCGAAATAGACATTCGGTCCGCCGAACCGGCAGTCGAGCAAAGCCGCCAGCGCCGCCTCGGGATATCCCGAATTGGGACTGGCGTGCCGGGGACCGTAGCGTAGCACGAAATCCCGCTTCCGCCATCCGCCCCCGACGAGCAGCATCAGCCAAGCCGTCAGCCGGGCGGGAATCCAGTTGGCCGCATCGTCGATACGCGCGGCCCACCGTCCGAACCGTTCGTAACGCTCCGTGCGGTAACCGATCATCGAGTCGAGCGTATTGACCATCTTGTAGGCCAGCATACCGGGCGCCCCCAGCAGCAGAAACCAGAACAGCGGAGCCACGACCCCGTCGCTGAGGTTCTCGGCGAGCGTTTCGAGCGCCGCCGTGCGGATAGCCCGGTCGTCCAGCGCCGAAGTATCGCGTCCCACGATCCGGGCCACGCGAAGACGGCCCTCCTCCGTACTCCGTTCCACAGCCCTGAAAACGGCCTTCACCTCGTCGATGAGCGTCCGGCCCGACAGACAGAAAAACACGACGACGGCCGTCAGCCCCGCCCCGGCCCAGACATTCAGGGCCTGCGCCGTTCCGAGCACCGCACGACCGAGTGCGAAGACGCCCGCGATGCTACATACGGCGAACACGGCTCCGGCCGCCCCGCGCCACCGTCCCCGGTTGAAACGCCGCTCGCCCCATGCGATCCAGCGGCCGAAAGCCACGATGGGGTGCGGCCAGCGTTCCGGATCGCCCAGCGACCGATCGGCCGCCCAGCCGACCAACAGGGGAATGACTATCGTTTGCAGGTTCGTATCCATCGTTCGATCATGCCGGCGAGCCGGTCGTTTTGTTCTTTTCGTTGCACGGCCACCCGGAAGTATCCTTCGCCGAGTCCGTGGAAATTGGAAGCGTCGCGGATGAGCCATCCGTACTCCTCCATCAGGTGATCCTTGAGGTCCGCGGCCCGTCCCCGCCACAGCCGGGCCAAAATGAAATGACAGTCGGAAGGTTCCGTCTCGACCCCTTCGATACCGTCCAGCAGCCGTCGGAAACGCCGGGCCTCGTCCAGCAAAGCCCCGAGATCGAAGGCGAAATCCTCCGGATGGGCGAGCGCATATTCCCCGGCCGCCAGGGCCAGTGCATTGACCGACCACGGCATGCGGCACGCGGCGATCCGGGCCGTCAGCGCAGAGGAAGCGACGATGTATCCCAGCCGGAGTCCTGGAATACCGTACCGTTTGGTCATCGAATGTACGACGATCAGGTTCGGATAGCGCAGCACCGCCTCGTCGGGAAGCAGCGGAGCATGGGTGAAATCCCCGTAAGAATGATCGAGCACGAAAACGCGGTCGGGGAAAGCCTCGATCATACCCCTCAGCGCATCGGCGGGGTATACCCTGCCGTCGGGATTGTTCGGGCTGCAAAGCCAGACGAGTCCCTCGCCCTCTCCGAGTCCTTCGCCCCGCAGAAACGCCTCGCGGCCCACCCGCACGATCCGGTGCCGGTGCATCGCGCAGGCATCGGCATACTCGCTGAAAGCGGGAACCGCAATCGTCGAACAGGTCCCGGCGAACGCCTGTGCGACGAGGTAGAACGCCTCGGTCGCCCCGGCCGTCACAGCGACCGAGCCGGCAGGCACGCCGCTTCTCTCCGCGATCAGGCGCCCCAACCGTCCGGCATCCGGCTCGGGATAGGACGCCAGCGTATCGAGCCGCTCCGAGAGGCAGCGGTACAGACCGGTGCGGTCGGCCCCCCACCATACGTTGGAACTGAAATTGACCTCCACCCTCCGGTCGTAACGGTATGTATCGTCTCCGTGTCCCCGAATCATGTCATGTACCGCAAGCCCCTACGGCCGCGAAAGTATTTCGTAAATCTTTTTCATATCGACATGCCGTCTGACATGTTCGGCCAGACGGTCGTACTGTTCCTCCTTATAGGCCCGGTAATCGAACGGAACTTCCGACCGCTGCGCATAGGGAGCCAGCAAAGCGTCCACGAATGCAGGATTGTCGAATATCCCGTGTATATAGGTCCCCATGCAGCGGCCGCCCGACCGGCAGCCTTCGCCCGTACCGTCTTCGTAACGGTTCAGCGGCTTCGCATCCGCTCCAGGCAGGAGCACCGTCTCGCCCATATGAATTTCATAGCCCCGACAGGGCGCATCGTCTCCGTCGAGCGTGAAACGGACCTGCCGCGTCCGTTTTTTCTTTCGGAGCGTCGTTTCGACCGGCAACAGCCCCAGTCCGGGCATCTGTTCCGCATCGCTCTCGACACCGAATGGATCGAGAATCGTCCGCCCCAGCATCTGGTACCCGCCGCAGATCCCCACGACCGTCCGGCCGGCCCGGTGAGCCTCCAGCACGGCGGCGGCCAGTCCGTTGGAACGCAGCCTCCGCAGATCGTCCGCCGTGCTCTTCGTCCCGGGCAACACCACGATGTCGGCCGAAGCGATCTCCTCGGGATTGTCGGTATAGAGCAGACGAATCCTCGGGTCGTGTTCCAGCGCATCGAAATCGGTAAAATTGGACAGATGCCGGAGCAGCACCACGGCCACATTGACCTTTCCCTGCACCACCTCGCGGTATTTGTTTTCCAACACGAGCGAATCTTCCGCCTCGATATGGATGTCGCGGAAATAGGGCACCACGCCCAGCACGGGAACACCGCACAACTCCTCCATCATGCGTACGCCGTCGTCGAACAGCGCGCGGTCGCCCCGGAACTTGTTGATGAGAATACCTTTCACCCTTTCGAGCTGCGGTTCGGGCAACAGCATCAACGAACCGTATACGCTGGCGAACACGCCCCCGCGGTCGATGTCAGCCACCAACAGCACGTCAGCGTCGGCATGGAGGGCCATCGGCATATTGACGATATCCAGCTCCCGCAGATTGATTTCGGAAATGCTGCCCGCCCCCTCCAGCACCACCGGATTGTACCGTGCGGCCAACCGGTCGAACGCCTCGCACACCGTGCGGCGCAACGTCTCCCGTCCTTTTTTGCGGAAAAAGTCCGAAGCGCTCTTCGTTCCCACGGGAACGCCGTTGAGCACGACCTGGGCGTCGCTGTCGGTGCAGGGCTTGAGCAGCAGAGGGTTCATATCCGTATGACAGGGTATGCCTGCGGCCTCAGCCTGCACGGCCTGCGCGCGTCCGATCTCGAATCCTTCGGGCGTCGCGTAGGAATTGAGCGCCATGTTCTGGGCCTTGAACGGAGCGGGCCGGTAGCCGTCCTGACGGAAAATGCGGCAAAATGCCGCCGCCAGCACGCTCTTGCCCACATCGCTGCCCGTACCGACCAGCATCAACGGCCGGAGTCTCTCTCTATTCGCCTCCATCATCAGAAAGTAAAGATAACGCTTCCCAGAATATTCCGCAACGGCATGGGGTAATATTCGGTCGATTCGTAATAGGCATTGAACAGGTTGCTCACCCGCACGTTGGGTGTCAGCGTGGCCCGCCGTCCGAACCGGAAACGATAGCCGATCTCGGCATCGTGGACCGTATAGGCATTGGTCCAATACGTCTCGTCGTCGGTCGTATAGCGGATCCCCGTATAACAGGTCTGGTAAGTCAGGTAGGCGTTCTTGTAGTCCAGCCGCAGACGGGCGTTGGCCTTATGGATCGGGATATAGGGCAACTGACTCTTATACGTCGCGTCCTCCTCGAAATTATGCCTGCGGTTGTAGGAAGGCGAATAGGCGTAATTGACCGACAGTTTGGCCCGCAGATCGCCCATGATCCAGTTGATCTCGCCCAGCAGTTCCAGTCCGTGCGACAGCACGTGATGCATGTTCCGGGGGCGCAGCATCAGCGCGCCGCTCAACGCATTGTCCTCGCCCGGCGTTCCCTCGTTGTTCCCGTAGTCGAACAGCCACATGATCAGATCGTCGATCTTCATCACGTAATACGTCGCCTCGATCCGGACATAGACCGTGTTTCCGATCTTGGGCGTATAGACCAGCGTGGCATCGTAGGAGAAGCCTTTCTCGGGCCGCAAAGCCCGGTTGCCGCTGGGATACCAGTACAGGTCGTTGAGCGACGGGAAGCGGTAATTGTACGCGACATCGGCCTTGAGCGTCAGCCGTCGAGCGACCAGCGGAAGCGCGGCGCCGAACGAAAAAGTCGGTGCGAAATGCGTGTCGTTCAGTTCGCCCATCACCTGTCCGTTCAGCGTCAGACGCCCCACGGGTCGCCAAAGCGCATTGGCCTGCACGGCCAGCACGTTGCGGCCGACCCGAAAATTCTTTTTCCCTTTGACGATTCCCTCTTCCTGCGTATAACCGGTCGTATCGGTTCTCGTCTTGGCAAATTCATGGGCATAGCTCGCCGACGCGCCGAATTCCCAGCGCGGCGAATGGACGTAACGGTACTCGCCCTTGACAGTCAGCGTATGGGCATAGTTAAGACTCCCCTGGTCGGTATAGCCGTTATCGGCCCACTTTTCGTAATCGAGCACGTCGAGCAGATAGGCTCCTTTGACCGAGAAGGCATGCTTTCCCTTCTCGTATTCGTACCCCAGCAGATACTTCAGTCCGCTGTCCTGCTGCCGTTCGTGGTTGGTCACATTGACGATGATGGGCTGCGGCAAACGCCTGTTACCGTATTGGAACCACAAATTGGTCGAGATCATGCCGTACCGGCCCGTCTTGAAATAGGCCTCCTGCATGACGCCCGACTGCTGGTAGGCGGCTTCCTTGCGATGGTCGTAAAAAGGATTCTTTTTGAGCACCTTGTTCAGGTAGCGGAAATCGCCGTCGGACCGCTGAAAATAGACCCGGGTCTGGAACAGCGAACGCTCGGTCATCGCACGGACCGAAGCCGCCGCCGTCATCGTACCGTACGAGCCGAACTCGGCGAATGTCCTCAGCAGCGTCGAATCCTGCCACGAGGGCGTATTGGTGATGTTGATGCTGCCGCCCAAAGCGCCCGTACCGTTCTTGAAATGGCTGCTGCCGTGGTAGAGCGTCACGTTATCGGCGAAAAAGACCGGGATCTTCGAGAAGTCGAAGCTCGTGGACATCACGGGATTGATGTTGATGCCGTTCCAATTGACCTGCGTCTGCGACGAGGTCGTTCCCCTGAACGACGCCACGGAATAGGCCCCCTGCCCCATCGTCTTGATATACACGGTCGTGTTGTCCGACAGCAACTCGCTGAGCGTCCGGGTCCGGTTGCCTTCGAGCACCGTCCGGCCGATGCTGCTCACGCGTGCGCCGACGTTCACGTCGTCACCGCCCGCCCGGCGTGCCGTCACCGTTACCGAATCGAGCGTCACATCGGGCAGGGAAGTATTCCTCCCGTGCTGGGCCGTACCCTGTACTGCCGCCGCACAACCGGCCAGTGCCCACACGAATCGTATCCATTTCGCCCTCATATCGCAGTTCGACATATAAAAAGAGGACAGATGAGGACCCTATGGCAAAGTCCTCATCTGTCGCTCAACAGGGGAAACTATCAATTATCATACTCGGTAAAGTGTACCATCCGCGGATACACGCCCACACGCCGGCTGTCCACGCTGCCGTCGGCTTTGTATTCGCGCAGGAATCCGCGTTGAGCCGTATAATCGAGACAGTCGCACACGAACACGTCGCCGTCGGGCGAAATATTCATACCGTACATCATACCCAGCCCCGGCAGCTCGCGATAGGGTTCCGGATCGATCTCGTCCTTATCCACGTCCAGCGTATAGATAGCACCGATAGAGGCCTTGCGTTTGGCATCCACCAACATGTTCATAAAGAAATACAGCTTGCCGCGCGTCCGGTCGGTATCCCAACGGGAATAGAAGGACGTTCCGACAATCGCTCCGGGAACGTACTCTTCGCTGCTTGCCGTCACATAGGGAATGCTTACGACCTTGTCCACCTTCTCCGTAGCCGGGTCGATCCGGTTGAGCTGTACGCCTCCGTTGCCGGTAGCGAACACCCACAGTTTGCCGTTCTTGTCTTCGATCATCTTGCAGGTCTTCATAATGCTGCCCTGGAATCCTTCGACGAAACGCATCGACTCGCCCGAAATCTCGCCGTCGGTATCGAATACGCCGACCCCCTTGTTGCTACCTACGGCACAGAACAGTTTTTTGCCCACGACGGTCATTTTTTCCACACCGCCGTTCACGCCGACAGCCGCGGAAATATCGATATGTTCGATCACTTTGTAATTCTTGATATCGATACGCACCAGCTGACGCACGAGGTCCGAAACGATTGCCTCGTTCTCGTTGATCTGTGCGATGAAACGGGGCTTGCCGTCCTGTTCGTAATCGATCGTTTCGATCAGCTTGAACGTCTGGGGTTCGACGACGGCCACCTGCTTCGAGTTGTTCAAAGCCACGAAATACTTGCCGTCGATATAAGTGATGGACTGGCCCACGTCGCCGAGCGGTTTGTTATTGACCGTGCGGAAAATATCGTAGTCGGTCGTTCCGTCGTAGGCGATGGCCGACAGCGCGGCCGTTCCCGTAGACATCCGTCCTTCATTGACCACGACCATGCGGATTTTCTTTCCGCGACCGCCCTGCATCACTTTCACCTGAATGGCATCGTCGCCGCTCTCGATCGTCACGAAACCGGTCCGGTCTTCGTTACCGGTGTAGGCTTTGGCCGTAACGACCACTTTCCATACGAGCGTATCTTTTTCGGTATCGGAGTCCGTTTCCGCAGCCGCCGATGCGGCTTCTTCTACGGGTTCGGACTTCACAGCGGCAGCGAGCCACTGCACGGAAATCGGATCGACCGTCGCCTTCACGCTTCCGGTCACACCCGCGAGCGTAAGCTCGGCTTCCGAGTCGGCTTCGGGATCGGCCACCGTAAGCGTATTGCCCGACAGACCGGGCGTACCGGCCACAATCGACAGGTGCTCGGTCACGGGAGGCGTCGGCACATCGGGAACATAGTTGTCGTTATCGTCCTTGCTACAAGCCACGATACCGGCAACCAACAACATGTAAAGCAGTAATTTTTTCATCTCT
>UROX01000011.1 GCA_900549685.1 uncultured Alistipes sp. | reverse complement strand
TAACTTTATTTATTTAATAATCTTATTCTTTCCAAATTCGTTCGGCCGTCGTCTCCCCGGTCCGGCCGCGGCCGGAAGGCGCTCTGCGAAGAAGAGCTTCCCGCGTCGGCCGTTATTTTTTCATCGCGCATCGCATCAGACTGCCGAAATGGCCGGCGAATTTCCGTGCGACTTCTTCCAGCGAGGGTCGGAGACCCGTCTCCTTCTCGATGGAAGTTACCCCCTTGTCTACGAAACCGCAGGGGTTGATGTACGAAAAATAGTGCAGGTCGGTCGTTACGTTGAGCGCGAATCCGTGCATCGTCACGTAACGCGAGGCCTTGACGCCGATGGCGCAGATTTTCCGCGCCCGGGCCGTGTCGCCCTCGATCCATACGCCTGTGGCACCGTCGAGCCGCGCCCCTTCGATGCCGTATTCGGCGATCGTCCGGATTACGCTTTCCTCCAGCGTCCAGATATAGTCTTTCAGGCTGAATCCCAGCCTTTCGAGGTCGAGAATCGGATAACCGACCAACTGCCCGTAGCCGTGGTAGGTGATGTCGCCTCCGCGGTCGATGCGGAAATAGGTCGCTCCGATCGTTTCGAGGAACCGCTCGTCCACCAGCATATTGGACTCGTGTCCGCTCTTGCCCAACGTGTAGACATGGGGATGTTCTACCAGCAGGAGCGTCTGTTCGGCCGTGCCGCCGTTGCGTTTGGCATCCAGCAGGGCCGTGAAAAGCTTTTTCTGGAGTTCCCATGTCTCGGCATAGCCGGCCTGTCCGATATACTTGTATGTAACGGATTCCTTCATGCGTTTATTTCTTTTCGCGGCAGCACCGCATCGCTTTTTCGGCCATGTAGGACGAGCGGACCATCGGGCCGCTTTCGACATAGCGCATGCCCCGTTTCAGGGCCTCTTCTTTGTACCAGGCGAATTTCTCAGGCGTTATGTACTCCGATACGGGCAGATGCCGCAGCGTGGGGCGCAGATATTGGCCGAAAGTGGCGATCCGCACGCCGGCCGCGACCAGGTCGTCTATGGCTGCGAGCACTTCGTCCTCGGTCTCTCCCAGCCCCAGCATCAGTCCGCTTTTGGCCGTGCAGCCTCGTGATGCGATGTAGCCGAGCGTCTTGAGGCTTACGTCGTAACGTGCGCGCGAACGCACCAGAGGCGTCAGCCTCGCTACGGTTTCGATATTGTGTCCTATGATATCGGGCGCCGAGTCGATGACTGTGTCGATCAACTCCTCGCGTCCATCGAAATCGGGAATGAGCACTTCGATGGTCGTATCGGGATTGGCTTCCCGCACGGCGCGGACCGATGCGGCCCAATGCGCCGCACCGCCGTCGGGCAGGTCGTCCCGGTCCACGGAAGTGATGACGCAATGTTTGAGTCCCATCAGAGAGACCGAACGCGCGAGCTTGGCCGGCTCGTCGCTCTCCGGCGGTAACGGTCTTCCGGTAGCTGTGGCGCAGAACTTACATGAACGGGTACAGATATCCCCCAGGACCATGAAAGTAGCCGTCCTCCGGCTCCAGCATTCGGCCTGATTGGGACATTTGCCGCTGCTGCAAATCGTATGGAGTCCGTGTTCGCGGACAATACGTGCAACCTCGCCGAATCCTTTGCCGTCGTGGAGTTTGATTTTCAGCCAATCCGGTTTTTTATGTCGCGTTACCTCATCATGATAATCAGGCATTCTATGTTTTATTTACTTTCCAATTGCTACAAATGTAACGATTTTTCACGAAAATTTGACCATTCCGCGACAAATTATGGTTGTTTTGGAGAAAAGAAATAGCGCTTTTCGTAAAGAGAATGCTAAGGTGCATTCCGGCGGTTTGTGCGGCGAAATGCCTCGAAGGAAAAGTCGTACCGGTGTCGTTTGCCTTTGGAGGGATGCGGTGTTGCCGAGACGGGTCTTTTCTTTTGCTGCGGAGCGATATCGGCGGACCGCTTTCGATTCCGATTCATCGGAGAAAAACGGGAGTGTGCGGGTATTTGCATATCCCGAATAAATCCGTTACCTTTGTCCTTCGCGCGAGGCGGATGTATTTCAACAGGTCCGGACTGGGAACTCCCGGCTGCCGGCAGGAATGCGGGTTCGTTTTCCGCAAGGCAGGGTTCCGTAGCTCAGTTGGATAGAGCAACAGCCTTCTAAGCTGTGGGTCGAGCGTTCGAACCGCTCCGGAATCACCTCGAAAGCCCGAAGAGACGCAACACACTGCGTTTCTTCGGGCTTTTCGTTTCGTTTTTCGGGGGATCGTCTGCGGTCGGCTCGTTCCTTTTCCCACTCCCGCAGCGGTCGCACGATCGTTCGTGTGCCGATGGGCTTTCTGCGGAGGAATCAGGCGCGGTATTCGTTCGGCGTCTGTCCGACCACTTTCTTGAACAGGCGGGTGAAATGTTGCGGGTACTGGAAGCCCAGTTCGTAGGCCACTTCGCTGATCGTTTTGCCGGGGGCGAGGAGGCGTTCCTTGGCCGTGCCGATGAGTTTGAGCTGGATGTATTCCTGTGCCGTCTTGCCGGTTTCCTTTTTTATCAAGTCGCCGAAATAATTGGGCGAAAGGCACATCTGTTCGGCGCAAAACCGGACGGAGGGCAGACCCTGCCGCTGGGCGCTGTCGCCCGAGAAGTAGTCGTCGAGCAGACGTTCCAGCTGCGAAAGGATGTCGTGATTGGCGTCCGAACGGGTGATGAACTGACGTTCGTAGAAACGCAGGCAATAATCGAGCAGCATCTCGATGTGGATGGCGATCAGCCGTTTGCTGTGGCGGTCGATGGCGTGCTGCGCTTCGTGCCGGATCTTGTCGAGGCAGTCCAGCACGATGGTGCGTTCCCGCTCCGAGAGGTGCAACGCTTCGTTGGCCTCGTAGGAAAAGAACGTATATTCTTTCATCTGCCGTCCGAGCGACGTGCCGCGGATCAGGTCGGGATGGAACACCAAAGCCTGACCTTTGGGCTGGAACGTTTCGCCGTTGTCTTCCACGCCAATGACCTGCCCGGGGGCCAGACAGACGAGCGTGCCTTCCTGATAGTCATACCGGCGTCGGCCATAGATCAGGTCGCCGCATTTGACCTCCTTGAGAAAAATCGCGTAGAAGCCGAACGTGTGGCGCATATGTCTGATCCGGCGGGCCTGTGCCATGTCGATCACGCTGACCAGCGGATGGAACGTTTCGAGACCCAGCAGTTTGTTGTATTCGTCTATGGTTTCGATGGAGATCGGTTGTGTTTTCATGGTATTCCTTCGATGATGCGAAACAAAGATAATCGTTTTCCATTCGCGCGGATGCGTCCCGGGCGGGAAAACCGTAATTTCGGTAACGACTTCCGTAATCCGTATAATCGTGCCGGTCCGTTGCCGTGAAGCGGCGGCCGCGAATCCGTAATTTGGGTAATTTCTTCCGTAATGCGTTTATCGTTCCGTCGCTTCCGACGATCTATTTTTGTCATACGGAACGCCGGATGACAAAGGCGAGTTTCTGCCGGACATCCGGTCGGAGAGTGGATATATTGGAGCATTAAAAAGTAGAAATATGCAAAAGAGAGTTTTGATTCTTTCGTCCAGTCCGCGTCGGGGCGGCAACTCGGACAGGCTGTGCGACCGCTTCGCGGAGGGCGCACGCGAGGCCGGACACGATGTCGAGAAAATATCGCTCAAAGATCTTCGGATCGGTTATTGCACGGGGTGCGGAACCTGTTTCGAAGGCCATCGGCCCTGTCCGCAGCACGACGATGCGGCGGCCGTGCTGGACAAGATGGTCGCGGCCGATGTGATCGTCATGGCCACGCCCGTCTATTTCTATACGCTCTGCGCACAGATGAAGACGTTGATCGACCGGGCCTGTGCCCGTTATCTGGATATGGGCGGCAAGGAGTTCTACTTCATTGTCGCAGCAGCGGAACGGAACGTGGCGGACATGGAGCGTACGGTTGATTGCTTCCGCGGTTTTCTGGACTGTCTCGACGACCCGAAGGAACGTGGCGTCGTCTACGGCGTGGGAGCCTGGCGTGTCGGCGAAATCGAGGGGACGCCTGCTATGGAAGAAGCCTACGAGGCCGGACGGAATGTTTGATGGGGCGAAGAATCCGATACGGGGTACGGACGTCCTGTCGATTATATGCGGAATTTATCCGTCTGTTGTATAGGGATTTATGGGGTGCTTGTAGCTTGGGCGAAATGGTTATTTTATCAACATAAATATATTTTTTTTAGTAAAATATGAATGTCGGACAGATGATACGGATCGCGACGCTGCTCGTCTTGTCGGTCGCAGTCGGTCCGTTATCGGCACAGAATCGGGTTATGGAAAAAGACACGGTTTTTCGGCAGATATTCCCGCAAGGCGAGAAACTGCCCGAACGTTTTTCACGGTATTTTATCGGACAGGCCTATCTGGCTCCCCTCACGGGCGACTCCGCGCTGAACGTTCCGGTCGCGAACGTCACTTTCGAGCCGGGATGCCGCAACAACTGGCACAGCCATACGGGCGGACAGTTGCTGATCTGTACGGCCGGCCGGGGATATTATCAGGAGAAGGGACAGCCCGCCCGCGAGTTGAGGCCGGGCGATGTCGTGGAGATTCCCGCCGATGTCGTGCACTGGCACGGGGCTGCGCCCGACAGCTGGTTCTCGCATCTGGCCGTCGAGTGCAATGCGCAGACCAATGTCAATACATGGCTGGAGCCTGTGGACGATGAACAGTACGAGGCGGCGACAACCCGGAAAACGGAACGGGGTACGGCGGAACGGAAGAGCGGGACATGGTCTCCCGACGGAGAGCGGCCGCTCGCGCAGACCGATCCCGAACTGGCCGGTATTTTCGACGATTTCGCGTTCGGCGAGACGATGAGCTACGGCGATCTGGACACGAAGACCCGGATTATGGTGACGATGGCTTCCGCCATCGCGCAGAATGCCGTGGGCCAGTATCGGGAACTGCTCCGCGCGGCATGGACCGTCGGGATGACGGCTGTCGAAATCAAGGAGACGCTCTATCACGCCGTACCGTATGTCGGTATCGCCCGTATGACCGATTTCATCGGAGCAGCCAACGATTTTCTTGTCGCACAGGGTGTGACGCTGCCTCTGGAAGGACAGGCTGTCGTTTCGTCCGCCGACCGCTTCGAAAAAGGTCTCGCCCTCCAGAAAGCGATTTTCGGAGAGTCGATCGGACGGATGGCCGAAACCATGCCCGAAGATCAGCGGCATATCGCCCGGTACCTTTCGGCCAACTGTTTCGGCGATTATCAGACCCGCAAGGGGCTGGATGCCCGTCGGCGGGAACTGCTCACGTTCGCGCTCCTCGTCTCGATGGGCGGATGCGAGCCGCAGATCAGGGGGCATATTCAGGGCAACGTGAACATCGGCAACGACCGTGCAGTGCTGTTGGCCGTCGTGACGCAATTGTTGCCTTATATCGGTTATCCGCGTATGCTCAACGCCATCGCCTGCCTCAATGAGGCGGCTCCTGCGGATCGGTAGCGGCGACGGGAGGTTCTCGGCGGATCGGAACGGGCATAGCGGGCCGTTCCGGTCCGTCCGTTGCTTTCCGGGAGAAGCTGTTTCGTCCTTTCGCGGTTTCGCGGGAATCCATGATGGCGTCCATGTGCTCGAGCGCCCATCCGATCAGACCGTTCACGTGCGGAAGCAGCGAGACGGCGCGGTCGGTGAGCGAATATTCGACGCGTGGCGGAACTTCCGGATAGATTCGGCGGGAGACCAGACCGTCCTCTTCGAGTGTCCGGAGCGTGACGGTCAGCATCTTTTGCGATATGTCGGGAATCGATCCGAGCAGCGTGCCGAAGCGCATTGCGGTTTCCCGTTCCAGCGTACAGAGCACCAGCAGCGACCACTTGTCGCCGATGCGCGAGAGAATGTTGCGGATCGGACAGCCCGGGTAAAGGGCGTCCCGTAACGTATGTCTGTCCATATGGCGTTGATTTTCCAGTCGGTTTACAAAAGTAATCGAAGCGATTCGCGAATGCAATCCCTGCCGGTCGAAAATTTTTGCGGAAGGACCTGTTGCGCCGAACAGCGGTGTCGTGAGTCGGCAGAACGTGCCGTGCGGGCGGACGGTCGTCGTCCGGTTCGTGCCAAGGGTTTTGCGGGACGTCGTTCGGGAGATGTGTCCCGTCGGGCGATGCGGGCGGTGTCGTGGCGTTCCGTGCCCGGCTGCCGGGCGACTTGGCTTTTCGGGAATAATTCGTAACTTTACGCTTGCGAAGGCGAAATACGGATTGTGAACCGTTAAAACTGTTTTGTGATGATGTACGCAGCATTGGCCCGATGCCCGCTGTTCCGGGGATTGGAGGAAGACAAAATAAAGGAAATTATCGACGGAAGAGGCGACTATACGATCAACGATTACCGGGACGGGGAATGTATAGCCCGCCGCGATACGACCTACTCGGGGCTTATGATTATCCTCGAGGGCAGGGTGCACGGCGAAATGACGCTCTCGTCGGGCAAGCCGGTGATGATCGAACCCATCGAGGCTCCGAGGCTGATCGCTCCGGCTTTTCTGTTCGGCGGTTACAACAAGCTGCCCGTGGACGTCGTGGCCGACGGTCCGGTCCGCATTATGACGTTGCACAGGGGGTATGTTTTCGAGCTGATGCAGAACCATGTCGTCATCATGTCGAACTTCATCGATATCGTTTCGGACCGTGCCAATGTCTGGTCGAAGAAAATCTATTACCTCTCGTTCCGTTCTCTGAAAGAAAAGGTGGCCACCTATCTGCTCGACCATACCTCCGAGCAGAATCCGCAGTTGCCGATGCCCGATATCCGCGAAATCGCCGAATATTTCGATGCGACGCGCAATGCGGTGCAGACGGTGCTCGCGGAGATGGAAAAGAAACATTTGCTCGAAAACCTTACGAATGCCGTCAGCGTGCTCAACCGTAAGGGGCTGGAGGATATTCTCAAATAAGTCCGATGCACTTTTTGTACGATCTGGGCATACTGGCGATGGTCGCCGGTATGCGTATCGCCGCGATGTTCAATTCCAAAGCCCGGCTGTGGGTGCGGGGACGCCGGGGAATTCTCCGGCGGATGGAGCAGGCGGTCGAGCCGGGCGCCGACATCGCATGGTTCCATGCCGCGTCGCTGGGCGAGTTCGAGCAGGGACGCCCGCTTATCGAGGCACTGCGCGAGTCCTGTCCCTCCTACCGGATTCTCGTCACGTTTTTTTCGCCTTCGGGCTACGAGATACGGAAAAATTATTCCGGCGCCGACTACGTATTCTACCTGCCTGCCGACACGCCGCGCAACGTGCGTCGTTTCATGCGGATCTTCCGGCCGAAAATCGCGGTGTTCGTCAAGTACGAATTCTGGGTCAATTACCTGCTCGCCATGAAGAAAAGCGGGACGAAGCTCTACCTGATTTCGTCGATTTTCCGCGAGAAACAGATCTTCTTCCGTCCGTGGGGCGGACTGTTCCGGCGGGCGCTCGATGCGTTCGACTATATTTTCGTCCAGAACGACGAATCACGCGCACTGCTGGCTTCCATAGGGTACGACCGGGCCGATGTGGCGGGCGATACGCGTTTCGACCGGGTGAGCGCCATTGCCGCGCAGGCCAGGACATTGCCTCTCGTGGAAAATTTCGTCTCCGGCGCTCCCGTTTTCGTGGCGGGAAGCACATGGCCGCCCGACGAAGAGCTGTTGCTCGGGTTGATCGACCGGTACCGCGATGTGAAGTTCATCATCGCACCCCATGAGATCGACTCCGCCCGGATCGAGAGTCTGCGGGCGAGGATCGCCCGGCCTTCGGTGCGGTACACGCAGATCGGTGAGCAGGACGATACGTCGGATGCCCAGGTGCTGTTCGTCGATACGATCGGGGTGCTCTCCTCGGTGTATCGCTACGGCCGTTGGGGGTATATCGGAGGCGGTTTCGGCGCCGGCATCCACAATACGCTGGAGGCTGCCGTGTTCGGTCTGCCGCTGGCTTTCGGTCCCCGTTACCGGAAGTTCAGAGAAGCCTGCGATCTGGTCGCCTGCGGCGGTACCTGCAGCGTGACGACGGAAGACGAGTTGCAGCAATGGTTCGGGGAACTTCACGACAGCGGCGAGAAGACGGATCGTGCGGCGTTGGCCTGTCGGCGGTATGTGGCGGAGCACAAAGGGGCTACCGAGCGGATTCTCCGCGAAATTTGCAGATAAAGAATTATTCTTCTATCTTTGCCCGGTACGGTCGTGCCGTATACTGACCCATGGTGTAATGGCAACACTGCAGATTTTGGTTCTGTCATTCCAAGTTCGAGTCTTGGTGGGTCAACTTCGAGAGCGGAAATTTCCCCGGCGGAATTTCCGCTCTCGTCGTTTCCGGGGCCGTCCGTCGGGTGCGAACAGAGCGGCTGTCGGGTTGCGAATATCTTCGAGCGTGCGGCGGAAGGATCATGGCTGTGTGCTGCGGTCGGTCGTCGTATGTGGAGTGCCGTTGTCGATTTTATGCGGTTGCGATACCGGGGACGGCGGATCGTTTTCGTGTCGGACCGGTTTGCGGGTGTGCCGTTACGGAAGTGGAAGGTCGGTAGGCGATCGTATGTTTCGATGTATCGCAGTTGCCGATCTCGTTTTTCGGATCGCGGTGCAGCGATTGGCTGCCACGAGCTGCATTTCTGGGTCAGCCCGCTTCTGCTGAGAGTTTGAAGCGCACACGGCAGGCACGGAGGCTGTGACCGGTTGAAGTATATGGTCGCGATTCGCTGTTTCGACGACTCTTTTGCGAACGTTTTCGGAGTGCGGTTCGGGTGGCGCTGAGTTTCGTGCGCTCCTGGAGATTATACTTTCGGTTGCGACCGATGGCGGTAGGATTTGAAAAAGGGCTGTTGTACGTGGCTGTTCGAAAGGACGAAAAGATCGGTGGAATCCCGAGACGGACCGGCGGCTTTCGGGAATGCCGTTCTTTACGGAAGGGAGGCCGGCTGTCCGGGAACGGAATGGCGTTTCGGCGGAGAAGTGTACCGGGGCGGTCTCAGGTGGAATATAAAGGCCCGTCCGATGGATGCGGACGGGCCTGTTTTCTGTCGGCGGCATGGCTTTCGGCGATTGCTCCCGGTGCCGGACGTTTCTGTACGGAACACTTCCGTTGAATCTCTAAGGGGCGATCTTATAGGGCGACCGAATGCCGGAACGTGTGCGTGTTATGCCTTATTCTGCTTGTGCAACGGTCGTGTTTCGGCCGGACTTTCCGTTTTTCGTCACGAGTTAGCCTTCGATGGGCGTCGCCTCGAATTTGCGGATTTCCAGATGGGCGGACAGTTCGACGATCTGCGGCAGCAGTCCGGTGAAATGTTCGGTGGCTTCGTGGGCGGCGAGCACTTCGGCGTCTTGCCATACTTCGGTGATGACGAATTGTTCGGGATCGGTCGGATGCAGATAGTATTGGTAAACGATATTGCCTTTTTCCTGTTTGGAGGCTGCCGTCAGTTTTTCGAGCAACGGAAGTGCAGCTTCCCGGTTCGACTGAGGAATCGTAATCGATACGAGGATGTTAATCATAATGTTATCTTTTTAGGTTCGTAAAAACTTATCGATCGTCATATATTGATCTACCCTCGCCTCGGGGCCGTATGCGCCGCTCCGACCGCCGCGTTTGCGTCCCGGACGGTTCCCGCTCCCGAATCGAAGAGGGAAATCGCCGGCCGGGAAACCGCTGCGTTTGTCGGCTATATCGGCGCGTTGTTGAAGGCTTCGGCGATCTGATCGGCGATCTGGTCCATCGCCGCGGCGAGCTTGCCGCCGACCATCATCTTCATCATCATGTTGAGCTTCACGTGCAGCACCAGCCGCATGCGCGTGTCGTCGGGTGCCACGCTCACCAGTTGGAGCCAGAACGTGAAATCCATCGGCGAGCCGTCCTCGCCGGTCACTTTGACGAGTTTGAACGGTTCTTTCTCGACGATTCGCAGTTTGACCGGGAATCCCTTGGCCTTGAACGAGCAGGAATTTTCGTCGGCTTCCCATCCTTCGACACGCTGCGAGAGAATCGGAGTCAGGTTGTCGAAGCGCGAAAGAGCGTTATAGACCATTTCGGCCGGCCGGCGGATCCGGACGTGTTTGCTTTCGTATTTCTCCATCGCTATCGGTCCGAACGTTTCCAGTTGGCGGGGTCGCGGCGCCATTCCTGCAGCGTCTGCAACTCGTCTTCGCGGACGTATCCCTGACGGGCGGCCAGTTCGATCATCGTCTTGTAGTCGCTCAAAGTGTCGAGGCAGACATCCGCTCCGGCGAAATTTTCGCGGGCCGTCGAGAATCCGTAGGTGAAAATAGCGGCCATGCCCAATACCTCGCAGCCGTTTTCGCGCAGCGCTTCCACGGCGCTCAGGCTGCTGCCTCCGGTCGAGACGAGGTCTTCGATCACGACGACTTTGGCGCCAGGCCAGAATTCCCCTTCGACCTGATTGCTCAGTCCGTGCGTTTTGGGTGAGCTGCGGACGTAAATGAACGGTTTGCCCAGTTTTTCGGCGACCAGCACGCCGTGGGCGATGGCTCCCGTAGCTACGCCCGCGATGATATCGACATCGGGATATTTTTCCCGGACGATACCGGCGAAACCTTCGCAGACCTGCTTGCGCACGGCCGGGTACGAGAGGATCTTGCGGTTGTCGCAGTAGATGGGCGAATACCAGCCCGAGGCCCACGTAAAATGATTTGCCGGATTTAATTTAATTGCCTTAATTTGTAACAGGCTTTGAGCTATTTCCGTCGCTAAATTACTCATTATAAAGATGTATAAAGTTTATATCGAGAACAGTGCGGCCGTGTTCGCCTCGCCGGACGAAGCCCGCGGACTGCGGGACGTTCCGTCCCTCGCCCCGGACGAACGGCTTTCTATGACAAAGTTGTTGCAAAAACTTCAATTTACCAAAAACTTAGCGATAATATCCGAAAATATAGATCGGGTATTCGACGATTTCCGGGCCTCTGTGCCGCCTGTCGAGGCCGGGGGCGGACTGGTGTCCGACGGACAGGGCCGCGTGCTGATGATTTTCCGCAACGGCCGCTGGGACCTGCCCAAAGGAAAGCTCGAAGAGGGCGAGCGGATCGAGGAGTGCGCCGTCCGCGAGGTGAGCGAGGAGTGCGCCCTGCCGCTCGAAGAGTTGCGCAGGAACGATCTGATATGCCATACGTTCCATGCCTACCGCATCGGCGACAAATGGGTGTTCAAACGGACTTCGTGGTACCGGATGGATTATACGGGCACGCAGGCGCCCAGTCCCCAGACCGCCGAAGGCATCACCCGAGCCGAGTGGATCGACGAGGAGCGCCTCGCCGGTGTGCTGGAGGGGACCTACGGTACGATCGGCGACGTGTTCCGCAGCGCGGGATACGGTTTCGAACGGCCCGCGGACGGGCAGGCCTGAACGACGAACGAAAACAGCTCATACATACGATGAAGAAAACCGCATTTGTTTTATTCGGCGCCGCATTCTTTGCGACGGCCGCCGTATCCTGCACGGAGCGGGTACGGGAAAAATCCGATACGATGTCGATACGCAACGCTTTGACCGAAGAAGAGAAAAAAGCCGGCATCCTGACGCCCGAAGTCATGTGGAAAATGGGGCGTGTGGGCGGCTCGGTCCTCTCGCCCGACGGCGCGACGGTGCTCTATACCGTGACTTCCTACGACATGGCTGAGAACAAGGGGGCGACCGATGTGTGGTCCGTGCCTTCTGCGGGCGGCAAGGCCGTGCTCATTACCGATCCGGGCAGCAACGAATCGTCCGTGCAGTGGAGCGCCGACGGCGGAACGATCTATTTCCTCTCCGACCGCAGCGGCAGCAGCCAGATATGGAGCGCCGCCCCTTCGGGCAACAACCTCCGTCAGGTGAGCGATGTGCCCGGCGGCGTGGAGGGCTTCTCGGTGGCTCCGTCCGGCGACAAACTGATGTATATCGCCCGGGTGCAGGTCGAAAAGCGCAGTTCTTCGGACCTGTATCCCGATCTGGACAAGTCGAAGGCCAAGATCTACGACGGTCTGATGGTCCGCCACTGGGATTACTGGGAAGACGGCAGTAACCTGCATATCTTCGTCGCCGATCTCGACGGCACGAAAACGGTGACCGGAGGGAAAGACATTCTCGAGGGCGAGCCGTGGGATGCGCCGATGGCCCCCTACTTCGATGCGGCCGAAATCGCGTGGAACCATGCGGGGACGGCACTGGCCTATACGTGCAAGAAGATGAAAGGGACGCAGTATGCGCTGAGTACCGATTCCGACATCTACCTGTACGACACGGCGACCGGGCAGACGCGCAACCTGACCGAAGGGATGCCGGGTTACGACAAATATCCCGTTTTCTCGCCCGACGATTCGATGATCGCGTTCACGAGCATGGAGCGGCCCGGCAACGAATCGGACAAGGACCGTCTGTTCGTCGAAGTGCTCGCCACGGGAGAAAAGAGATATCTGACCGCCGATTTCGATTACAATGCGGGCAATATTCGCTGGGACGGCAACGAAACGCTCTATTTCATCGCTCCGATCCGTGCCACGCACCAGATATGCCGTGTCGCCGCGGACGGTACTGCGCCGGTTGAGGTGCTGACCGAAGGAGCGCACGACCTGAACGCCTTTACGATGGCCGGAGGCCGGATCGTGGCCGAACGGACGACGCTCGCCTCGCCGACCGAACTCTATACGGTTGCCGTGACCGACGGCGCCCTCGCTCCGCTCACGCGCACCAACGGCGAGATTTACGACCATATCCGGATGGGCGAAGTGCGGGAACGGATCGTCAGGACGACCGACGGCAAGGATATGCTCGTATGGGTCGTGCTGCCGCCCGATTTCGATCCGGCGAAGAAATACCCCGCTCTGCTCTATTGTCAGGGCGGTCCCCAGAGCGTGGTCAGCCAGTTCTGGAGCTATCGCTGGAACCTGCAGCTGATGGCTGCGCAGGGCTATGTCGTCGTGGCGCCCAATCGTCGAGGATTGCCTTCCTTCGGACAGGAATGGCTCGACCAGATCTCGGGCGATTACAGCGGCCAGAACATCCGCGACTATCTGAGCGCCATAGACGACGTGGCGTCCGAACCGTGGATCGACCGCGACCGGCTGGGCTGCGTGGGTGCGAGCTACGGCGGCTATTCGGTCTTCTTCCTCGCCGGCAATCACCAGAAACGTTTCAAGGCCTTTATCGCCCACTGCGGCATGTTCAATTTCGAGAGCATGTACGGCGGAACCGAAGAACTATGGTTCCCGAACAACGATTTGGGCGGTCCCTATTGGAGCGACGATCCGACGGCCAAACGTTCTTACGCCAACTCGCCGCATCGATTCGTGAAGAACTGGGATACGCCGATTCTGATCTTCTCCGGACAGCGGGACTATCGCATTCCCTACACCGAGAGTCTGCAAGCCTTTACGGCCGCTCAACTCATGGGCGTTCCGAGCCGGCTCGTATCGTTCGAAAACGAGGCGCATCAGGTCTTCAAGCCGCAGAATTCGCTGCTGTGGAACCGCGAGTTCTTCGGATGGCTGGACAAATACGTCAAGAACGCGGCGAACGAATAGCGTTGCGCGTTTGTTCGCGGTCCGGAAATGGAACGGACCATAGAAAACGGGGAGAACCGATTCGTTCGGCTCTCCCCGTTTGTTTTTGTTCCGGTGGGTGGATGGAGACGTCTGTTTCTTCGGATCGTCGAAGACAGAGAACGGGCGGGTGCGGTCCGGGGCTGTCGGAACTGCATGTCTGCCGGTTCTTCCGGGCCAGAAAGCTGCGGCGGAGGCCGGACGGAGTTTTTTCGGGAAAGAGTGCTGCGGCTGGAAGTCGGACCGTTCGGCGGGTGTCCGTTGTCCGTCGGTACATGCCGAACGTTATGCGATACTATCTGTGCCGGCTTTGTCTGCTGCCTTCCATGCATTTTTGCGTGCGCCTGAAACCCCGCCGAGGCGCGGAAGGACATTGGGTGTGTGTATGTGGCTGCGGTCGCGGCGATGGCCGTCGGAGTCGGAAAATGCTCCCGAACCTCCGGTATATCGAAAGAGGAGCGTGATCGCGCCGGAGGACCGCTATTACCGGCAGTGGGCGCCTTTTTCGGGTTCTCCGGGATACCACCATCCGATCTGCCGGTCGATGTGGGTCGTCGTTTCCTGTCCGGTCGCTTCGTCGCGCTCCGTGCGGTATTCGTAACGGATGTCGTGTTCGAAATCGGTCATGCCGTCGAACGATTCCGGAATTTCGGACAGGATGCGGTTGTCTGTGCAGTACAGGCGGGAGAGATGCCGGCAGCCGGATACGTCGATCGAGCGCAGCAGGTTGTGCGAGCAGTCGAAACGACTGAGCATCGTGCAGCCGGAGAGGATTATGTCGCTCAGGTCGTTATGCGCGCAATAGAGCGTGCCCAGCATGATGCAGTCCGACAGGTCGAGTGCCCGGAGATCGTTATCGGAACAGTCGAGCTGTCCGAGCCTGCGGTAGCCTGCGACTTCCAGTCGGGAAAGCCGGTTGTAGGAGCAGTGAAGCTGCGAAAGCTCGGCCCGGCAGTCCGACAGGTCCAATGTCTCGATCCGGTTGTCGTAACAGTAGATCCGGCCCAGTTTCTTGCATCCGGCGAGGTTCAGCCCGTTCAGTCGGTTCGATCCGCAGTTTACCAGCACGAGGGACGTACAGCCGGACAGGTCCAGTTCCGACAGCTGGTTCCCGTAGCAGAAAAGATAGACGAGCGGCTGTCGGCCGGTCACGTCGAGCGTCGTGAGTCGGTTCTCCGCACAGTTGAGATCGTCCAATTCGGTGCAGTTCGACAGGTCGAGTTTGTCCAGACGGTTTACGGGCGTTGTCAGTTGGCGGAGGTAGGGACAGTCCGACACGTCGATTCGGGACAGAAGATTATAGCCGCAAAGGATACGTTCCAGCGAATAGCATCCCGAGACATCGAGTTCGGCGATTCCGCAATTGGTGCAGTCTATTTGCGTCAGCAGCGGACAACCCGAAACGTCCAGCGAGGTCAAAGCGTTTTTGGCGCACCGGAGCGAGACCAGGGCCGTACATCCCGACAGGTCGATCTTTCCCCGGAGGTTGTTTTCGCCCAGAATCAGCTCGAGCCGCCCGTTTTCGTACTTGACCGAAGATCCCCACTCCGAGAGCGGGAGATCGGAGCACCAGCGGCCCTTGAAACGCCAGTTGTCGCCGTCGGTGTCCCGGTAGAGTTGTTCGAGAAAGCGTCGTACTTCCTCCTCGGAACACACCCGGATGTCGGACGGTTGTTGGGTCAGTGCGACGGATCGTTTCGCTTTGCCGGTCCGGATAGAGACGACGGCGGTGCGGGCGGCATCCGTCGTGTTGGGCAGCACGGTGACGGTCGTCTGTCCGTCGCCGGTGACGCCTTCGGCCGGGTCGATGCGGCACCATTTTACGCTTTGTTGTCCGTCGAACGTCGCGGTCCACGGACCCGACGAAACGAACGCAAGCGTTGTCCGGCCGCCTTCGGCGGCGAACGTCTGCGATAACGGCGTGCCGGAAGCCAGAACGACAGAGTCTGGCGGTATCGGCGGAGTCGGCTCTTCGGCGTCCGGTTTGCATGCGACGAATATCAGTAGGGCGAATGTGAGAAGGATGTTTTTCAGTGTCATGCGAGGCGTTGGGTGTCCGGGTTTGTTTATGTCCCGATTTCCGTTTCGTTCCGGTTGCTTGCCAGTAAGATGTTTCCGCAGTGGAGCGAGCTCGGGCGGCTGTACTTTCGGTAAATCTTCGATCATTCGGCCGCGCACGGAGCGAAAGCAAAGGCGGTGGAGGAAATCGCAACTTCCGCAAAACTACTCGAAAACGAACCGGAAAACAAATTCTTCGATGGATTGACAGAGGAAAAGTTCGACGGAAACGATGTGGCTTTTGCCGACTGCCGGAACGATTGCCGGAGGCTTATTCGGGGAAACGGCCTCGGTCGGATGTGCGGTCTGTCGTGAAATTTCGATAAAAAAGCGGGCGATTCCGGAGGAATCGCCCGCTTTATGCGTCCGGTCAAACGACCGTTTAGAAGAATTTCACCCGGTTGTCGGTGATTTCGCTGGCCGAAACGAGTGCCTGGTTGAGTCGTTCCGAAATATAGGCTTTCGCACTTGCTTCGAGACGGACTTTTTCGCTTTCGGGGGTCACCGTTTCGAGGTTAGTGCGCGAGGTGACGTCGAACAGATAAACGCCTGCGCTGCCGGTTACGGGTTTCGACACGGTGTTTTCTTTGGCTCCGGTCACGGCTCCGATAAGCTTAGGTTCTACGCCCACGCCCGCAACGAAGAACGAGTTGAATTCGATGTCGGAGGCCTCTTTGACTTCCGTCGCCAGTTTCGATGCCATTTCAGCTACCGAGGCGGCTCCTTCCATCTCTTTGGCGATCATTTCGCCTTTCTTTTCGAAACGCAGCGTGCTGGCGATCTGGTTCGATACCGCCTGAACAGGGGCGATGCCGTCTTCGGTTACACCGGTGATCGCTGCTACGATGTAGTTGCCATTCACTTCGATAATCGACGATACGTCGCCTTTTTTGCCGTTGAAAGCCCAGCGGACGATTTCTCTCGAGTTGTCGATGCCGTTGAGGTTACGGTCCGTGTTGCGGATGCGCGATACGCGTTTCGACAGCGAACTCGAATCGACGGCACGGTTGAAAGCGTCGTACGAAGCGGCCGCTTCGGCGATGAATTTGCTGGCGTTCGCGTAGATGGTCTGCTGCGTGGTTTCGCTCGGTTCGATCCGATAGGTGATCGTAGCCATCTGTACTTTCTTGACAGGAGCGCTTTTATAGGTCACTTCGCCGATGTGAAGACCGAACTGGGTTTCCACGGTGAAGATTTCGCCTTTGGCCGTATTTATGACGGCTTCGCTGAATTCGGGAACCATCTGCGAGGGCGAGAAGATACCCAGATCGCCTCCCTTGGCGTTCGCTCCCTGATCCATCGAGTACTGGAGAGCCAGCTCGCTGAAAGAAGCTCCGCCTTTGAGCGCCTTGACGATGCTGTCGGCCCGTTCGGTTTCGCCGCTCGCGATCAGGATGTGGCGAGCGCCTACGGAATCGGGCAGCATCTTCACGTCGGCCACGCGGGCCATCGTGTAGAGGTCGCCTTCGCGCACGGGACCGTACATGCCTCCGGCATCGCTGCCGAATGCGAAATCGGCCAATGCTTTGGGCAGGCGGCTCTCGCCCACGTACTGTTTGTCGGGCTGGTCGTGCGAGTTGAGCATGGCATACTGGAGCGGCGTTTCGCTCGCAGCGAATTCGGCTGCCATTTCATCGACGGTCTTCTGTGCTTCGGCGTAGTCCTCGTCCGAGGGGAGAACGTCGAAAACGACGTATTCGACATCGCGGGCGGCCGTCTGTCGGAAAATGTCTTTATGTTCGTCGTAGTATTTTCTTACTTCGCTTTCGGAAATCGAAACCAGCGAGTCGGGAATCTGGTCGTAACCCTTCATCGTGTAGGAGATCGAGCTCGATACGCTGGCGTTGGCTACGGCCTGCTCCACTTCGAGGTCGGTAACGTACATGCCCTGGGCCACAAGCGTTTCGTATTTAGATATGCGGCGCTCATTGACCATCTGTTCCTTGATGTAGTTCCAGAACTGTGCGGAACGTCCCGTGTAGTCCTGTCCCAGATTGGCTACGAAATTGCGCAGCAGGGCCGCGTCGAAGCTGCCCGTGTTGGGATTGACGAACGTTGCGCGAACGATGGGCGAGATGTAGGCGCCCGTCACCATGTCGGTCTGCTCGTTCTCGCTCACCGCGATTCCGGCTTCTTCCATGCCCGGCTGCAGAGCGTATTCGCCGATCAGGCTGCTCCATGCCATGTCGCGTACCTGATCCTGCTGTTCGCTCGTGAGGCTGTTGCCGCCCATGCGGAATTCCATGACGTTGGTCAGGTAATCGACCTGATCGGCGAAACGGGTATACCCGATCTTTTCGCCGTCGATCTCGCCGACTCTCATCTTGCGTTCGTTCATCATGTTGGCGCCCGAATTACCGAAGTCGCCGAGCAGGAAAGCCAACAGCGCGACGCCGATGACGACCGACACGATCACGCCTCCGCGGGTTCTCAGTGTGTTTAGTGTTGCCATATTTATAAATCGTTTTTCAATTATGCGGTTTATAGACGGATAACAGGTCCCAAAGGTAATAAAATTCTTTGTCTTACGTGCAACAGGAGGGCAATAAACTGTATTTTTCGCTTTGCGATTCCATCCGTCCGTCCGCCGGCGGTCGCAAATGCGAACGCTTTTCGGTTCGCGGCACCGGAATCCTGTCGTGGCGGGTGGAAGGGAAATCCGATCGGAGCGATCCGGGGGCGCATGGGACGACGGCCGGACCGGGTGCGGTTCCGAACGATGACCGTCGCAACGATGGCCATTTTGTCGGGAGGGAATGGAAACGATTTGTGGGCGATAGCCGGTACTCCGGACGATATTGCGAGGAGGTATCGAGAGAGCGGGCGCTGCGGCCGGATACGGAGAAACGCGCTCGTTAGAAAACCGTCACGCGCAGCAGTTCGATCCGCGAAGCGTCGGTCCGAAGGATTTTGATCCGTTTGTTGTCTGCCAAAATCGTCTCGCCGACCGAGGGGATGCCTTGGAACCGGTCGATCACATAGCCTGCCAGCGTGTCGTACGCTTCGCTCTCGGGCAGTCCGAGCCGATATTTTTCGTTGATGTAGTCTATCTCGAGCCGGCCGGAGAACAGATATTCGCTGTCGTTCACTTTCTTTTCCACCAGATCCTGCGAGTCGTGCTCGTCCTCGATTTCTCCGAAAATCTCTTCCAGAATGTCCTCGAGCGTGACCAGACCGGCCGTGCCGCCGAACTCGTCGATGACGACGGCCATCGAGTGGCGTTTCTTGATGAACGTCGTGAGCAGGCGCTGGGCCGGCATGCTTTCGGGCACGTAGTCTATCTTGTTGATGATTTCGTCGATGGTTTTCGGATAGCGGAACAGGCTTTTGGTGGTGATGTATCCGATGATGTTGTCGATGGTGTCTTCGTAGACGGGCAGGCGGGAGAACTGCGTGCCGATGAACTGTTGCGTGGCCTCTTCGACCGACCGGTGCCGTTCCACGCCCTCGATGTCCACGCGGGGCACCATGCAGTCCCGCACCGACGATTCCGAGAAGTCGAGCGCGTTCTGGAACAGCCGGATGTCTTTGTCGGTCTGTGTCGATTCGTTATCCTCGGCCGCTTCGTCGAGCAGGTGTGCGAGATCTTCGCGGTCGAACGAGGCGATGCTTTGGTCGTGTTTGAGCGGCAGACCCGCCAGCTTGAGAATGCCGATCGAAACGAGCGTGGTCAGTTTGGCCAGCGGGAAGAATAGCAGGTAGAAAAAGTAGACCGGAACGGCGAAAGCCTTGTAATAGAATATCGGATTGAGCCGGACGACGGCCTTGGGGATGAATTCCGCCACGAAGATGATGACGACTGTCGAGACGATCGTTTCGACGGCGAACGCGGCTCCGCTCCCGGCGGGTATGCCTGCCAGCGAGAGCAGATACCGGATCAGGGCGCTCATCTGGAGGGAGTAGACGACCAGTGCGATGTTGTTGCCCACGAGGATGGAGGTGATGTACTGACCCGGATATTTGGCGAACAGGTCGGCGATGAAGCCGAACACGCGGCTCTTTTTCTTCTCGATTTCCAACTTCAGTTTGTTCGAAGAGAGAAATGCGATCTCCATACCCGAGAAAAAGGCGGATACGAGAAGCGATACGAGGACGACGAGACAGATCGAAAGCATGAAAAAAGCAGCGTGTTATCGTTTGGCGGGACGGCCCGTTGCGGCAAAGGTACAAAAATTAAGGCAATTGTATATTTCGATGTACGGCGACCGAGGTCCGTATTTTCCTTTCTCGACAGCCGTCGCTCGCAGTCTGCGCAACCGTGTTCCGGGTCGAACCCGTCTTCCCTCGTCCGCCTTGCGGGGCAAAGTTCGCAAGATGGAGAAATGCCCTTCGGAACATAAGAATGTTGTCATCGCGAAAGATCGGTCGTACGACGGTTCCGTGCGGCCCGGCCGAAGTATTGCGAAGATTGCCGCAGGGTGGGCGGAACCGTTGCCGGAATCGTTTCGGATGCAACGGGAGTGTCGGCGACATGCTTTCCGTCTTTCCGTTGCGATGCTGTTCGACCGAAAGGCGTACTCCGGTCTTCGTGTCGTTGCAGTTGGCTCTGCCGCACTTTGGCCGGGAATTTCGAAGAGGATGCGACGGTCGGGAGCGGCAGGGCTGTCTGTCGGGACGGAACCGGGTGGCGTTCGGGGATCGGTGCGCGGGGCGGATCAGTCGGCCTTTTCGGCGGCCTCGTCGGTCGGCTGGGAATCGAGCCGGAGCCGTGCTCTGTCGGCGGGCGGGACCTCTTTCTGCATTTCGACGGGTTGCTGCGAGGAGGCGCTCGGCCGTCTCACGCGCGGAGACGGTTTGGGACGGGCCACGGCTTCTCCTTCGCGGATGACGGGATGGTCGGCGGCCGGAGCGGACGGCGGAGTCTCCGATTTCGGTCCGGCCGCGGGTGCGCTTTCGGTTCCGGTCGAGTCGGAAGGGGAGTTCGGGGTCGTATCGACCGTGACTTTGCCTTTGGGCTTGCGGACGACGAACTCTTCGAACCGGTCGTCCGATTCGAATCCGTCGCCGTAAATCACGTCGCTGTTTTGCGTGATTTTGGAATCGACGTTGGAATAGACCCGCTTGGCTTTCTGGTCCCAGAACAGCTGTTCGGTTTCGAGCTGGTTGCCGTCGGCGTTGTTGCCCACGACGTTGCCTTTAGCTTCCCAAAGCTCCTGTTTCTCGAGCCAGATGGCGTAATTGGCCGTCAGCGTGGCCTCGATCATGTGGGTCGAGTCGTTGTATCGTTCGATGTGGATGCCTTTGCGGAATTCCGTATAGGGTTCCTGCGCATTCTCGTATCGTTCGAGCAGCGGGGTCGTGAACCGGTAGGTAATATTGCCGTTGCGGGAATGGATGATCGTCAGATTCTCGCTCTGCTGGGTCATCATGTTGCGCGTGTCTCCGTCGCCGGACGAGGTTTTCCCGTCGCCGCAGGAGAGCAGCGGTCCTGTGCAGACTGCCAGCAGAAACGCCGTTCGGGCGATATGTCGGAGGAAACTGTTCACGGAGATTATCCTGCCGCCGCGGAACGGTCGGTTATTGGTATTTGAAACGTTTGAACCAGTCGTCTTCGCCGAAGAGACTCAGGCCGATCGACAGTTTGACGTAATTTTCGCGGACCATCTGGAACTGGCGCGTTCCGATCATGCCCGAGGCGGTCGTGCCCCGCCGGCCCCATTCGAGTCCGACATTGACGGCACTCATTCCCTGGATACGGAGCGGAATCCCGACCCCGGCGGTGATCGCCAGATCGTTGATCTTTCGGTCGTTGATACGCATGTAATAGTCGTTGAAGCGGACGCCGACGCGGTAGCTCCAGCGGTTGAGCGGGTGGCGGATGTCGATCGGGTTGGGCGTGATCTGGAATCCGGCCTTGACAAAATGATTGTTTTTGAACACGATGTCGTTCGTCAGGTCGGTCGGGTTGCTGCCCGTCCATTGTTCCCACGAATAGTCGAGCGCGATGCCGATTTTCATCGTCTGGTACGACAGACCGGTCGTCAGCGTACCGGGGAGGACGAAATCTTTTTTACCGTTGGAATACAAGATCGTGTCGGCATCGATGCCTCCCGTGTAGATCCTGTCCTGCGACTCGGGTTTCAGGTTCAGCCGCGGCCGGTAGGTCGCCCCGAAGGTGAGGATGCGGTCTTCGTTGAGAATCAAGTCATACTGCATGCCGAAGTTCATCCCGATCCTCGAAATGGTTTCGGTGGCCTGTCCCATCACGCTGTTGTACGAACTGCCCGACGAGAGGATCGGGGTGATGGATGTGGTGTAACTGCGCGAGATACGCCCGTGGTAGTAGATCAGGTCGGCTCCCAGCGAGAGGCGTTTGAAGGTCAGCAGACCCAGCCCCAGTTTGGCTTGCGTGACGTCGCCTTCGCCCGTATAGTTGTAGATGACGTATTTGTCGGCGGCCAGATATTCCGGGTCGGTTTCGCTCATCTGTACGTGATAGCCTACGCTGCTGAGAGGGGTCACGCTTACTCCGATGCCGATGCTTTTGCCCAAAGGCAGGGCGATAGCGAGGTCTCTTACGTTGAACGAGTTGTGGCTCGTCCGGGCCGAGGACGTTTTCGAATAGACGTTGTTGCCCTCGAGTCCGACGTTGAACAGAAACGTTTTCTGGCGCAGAATGCTGTACGATGCCGGGTTGAGGTAATTTATTTTCAGTGCGTTGCGGAAGCCGATACCGGCGCCGCCCATCGAACGCATGAAGGCGGGACCCTGCGTGTGGAAATCGCCTATCCCGTAGAACGTGTAGGGAGAGAATGCATTGAGGCTGCTGTTCTGCGCCTGCAACGCGACAGGCAGTGCCAGCAGCAGTGTCAGGGCGAATCGGATGATTGGCTTGCTATTTCGCATTGTATTCTAAAATTCGGTTCAGACCGTACGCCACGAGGTCATAGGTTGCAAATATCGTATTTTTTAATCGTTCGGCAAAAAAATTACTTTCGCCTCCGGTGAAAATGGTCAGCAGGCCGTCGTATTTTTTCTCCAGGTCGCGGATGTATCCCTCGACTTCATAAACGATGCCGTTCGCCACGCCGTTCACGATGGCGCTCCGCGACGAATCGCCCAGCCGGCCGGCCGGGATTTCCTCGTCCAGCGAGCACAGCGGCAGACTGCGGGTGAAACGGTGGAGCGCCCGAAAGCGAGTGGTGGCGCCGGGCGAGATGTTGCCGCCGAGAAATTCGCCTTTCGCCGAGACGAGGTCGAAGGTGATGGCCGTTCCGAAATCGACGATCAGCACGTCGCGGGACGGGTACAGGGTGGCCGCGCCCACGGCGGCGGCGAGTCGGTCGGCGCCCAGCGTTTCGGGCGTGGCGTAGCGGTTTGCGATCGGGACGGGAACGCTGCTGTCGAATCGGATGAAGCGGCGCATCCGTTCCGCGAGCCACGTCTCGATCCGTTCGTGGGGACCCGACGAAGAGACCGCGATGGCCGCATCGATTGTCGGATAGGCTGCGAGCAATGTCTCGAGACAGGGTATGTCGAAGGCTTCCAGGTCGATTTGAAGGGAATCGATCGCCTGCCCCCTGTCGATCGGGGTCAGTTTGGCCCGTGTGTTTCCGATGTCGATGGCGAGGTTCATGGTCGCGAAATTTGGCGGAGGAAGAGCGTGTCGGCCGAAACGGCAGGTCCCGTCGCATGCCCGTGTTCCGGGAACGGAGGATCAGGCGGTTCCGGTTTTCGTTTTCTCTTCCAGCTGGCGCAGTACGGCCGTAGCTTCGGCTATGTTTCCAATGTTTCTAACTACGACGGAGAGCTTATTATTGTTCTGTCTGAAAATAAATTTGCTGCCTTCGCGCGTGGCGATGCGGAGCAGCCGGCCGAACAGTTCGCTTTTGTAATACGGAGAGTTCTGGTCTTCAATGAATTTGAGAATCAGAATGCCGTTTTTGACGATCGCTTTCTCGAAGCCCAGCGCGATGCACAGCCGTCTCATCCTCACCACGTCGAACAGTTCGCGGGTCGGTGCAGGCACAGGGCCGAAACGGTCCGTCAGGTTGGCCTCGAAGACCGACAGCTTTTCCTCGTCGGCCAGCCCGTCGAGTTCGCGGTAAAGCCGTATCTTCTCGGCGCTGCTGCCCACGTAATCGTCGGGCAGGAAGGCTTCCCGGTCGGTTTCGATCTGGCAGTCGGAGAGGAAGGCCGCTCCCGTGAGTTGTGCCGGAAGGCCGGAGGCGGTATCCGGAGCGTTTCCCGTCCGGGCGCACTCTTCCTCGCGGAGTTCGGCGATGGCCTCGTTGAGGATTTTCTGGTACGTCTCGAAACCGATGTCGGCGATAAATCCGCTCTGTTCGCCGCCGAGCAGGTTGCCCGCGCCCCGGATGTCGAGGTCCTGCATGGCGATGTTGAATCCCGAGCCGAGGTCCGAAAATTCTTCGATGGCCCGCAGACGTCGCCGTGCGTCGGACGACAGCGTTTCGTCGGGCGGGGTCAGCAGGTAGCAGAACGCCTTGCGGTTCGAGCGGCCCACGCGGCCTCGCAGCTGGTGGAGGTCGCTGAGTCCGAAATTCTGCGCCCGGTCGATGATGATCGTATTGGCGTTGGGCACGTCCACGCCCGATTCGATGATCGATGTGGCGATCAGCACATCGAATTCGCCGTAGATGAAATCCATCATCAGGTTTTCCATCTCCCGGGCGTCCATGCGTCCGTGTCCGACGGCGGTGCGGGCCGTGGGGCAGAGTCTGCGGATCATGGCTTCGATCTCGCCGATCGTCTCGATGCGGTTGTGTACGAAGTAGACCTGGCCGTTGCGGGCCAGTTCGTATTCGATGGCTTCGCGGATGATCTCTTCGTCGAACAGATGGCTTTCGGTGGCCACGGGCTGGCGGTTGGGCGGCGGCGTGGTGATGACCGACAGGTCGCGCGAACCCATCAGCGAGAATTGCAGCGTCCGCGGAATGGGGGTGGCCGTCAGCGTGAGCGTGTCGATATTGGCTTTGAGCTGGCGCAACTTTTCTTTGGCCGCCACGCCGAACTTCTGTTCCTCGTCGATGATCAACAGGCCGAGGTCCTTGTATTTGACGCTTTTGCCCAGTATCTTGTGTGTGCCGACGAGAATGTCGATCTTGCCTTCGGCGACCTCTTCGAGGATCTGCCGCGTCTCTTTGGCGCTTTTGGCCCGGCTGAGATGCTCGATGCGGACCGGGAAATCTTTGAGCCGTTCGTTGAACGTGCGGTAATGTTGCAGGGCGAGGATCGTCGTGGGAACCAGTACGGCCACCTGTTTGGAGTCGGTCACGGCCTTGAAGGCGGCCCGGACGGCAATTTCCGTCTTGCCGAAGCCCACGTCGCCGCACACCAGCCGGTCCATCGGCGTGCGGCTCTCCATGTCCTGCTTGACGAGCTGCGTGGCCGTCTGCTGGTCGGGCGTGTCCTCGTAGATGAACGACGCTTCCAGCTCGTGCTGCATGTAGCTGTCGGGCGAAAAGGCGAAGCCCTCGCTGGCTTTCCGGCGGGCATAGAGCGCGATGAGTTCGCGGGCGATGTCCTTGACGGCCTTTTTCGTGTTGAGCTTCATGCGCTGCCATGCGCCCGAGCCGAGTTTGTATATTTTGGGCGGCTCGCTGTCCTTGTCCTTGTATTTCGAGATGCGGTGCAGGGCGTGGACATTGACCAGCAGCACGTCGCCGTCGCGGTAGACGAGTTTGATCGCCTCGTGTATTTTCCCGTTCTCGACCGTCCGCGTGAGACCTCCGAACCGCCCTACCCCGTGGTCGATGTGCACGACGTAGTCGCCTATTTTGAGTGAGTTGAGTTCCTGTATCGTCAGACTTTCGCTACGGTCTATCTCGCCGCGGATGCGGTAGCGCTGGTGCCGGTCGAAGATCTGGTGGTCGGTGTAGCAGCATCGTTTGGCCGCGTGGTCGATGAATCCGGCGTGCAGGGTGAGCGGAACCGAATCGAACGCGACGTTCTTCTCGCCGATCGAGTTGAAGATGTTCGACAGCCGTTCGATCTGGGCCTTGTTGGCCGAGAGCAGACAGGTTTCGTAGCCCCGTTCCCGGTTGGCCCGGATGTCTTCGGCCAGCAGCTCGAATTTTTTGTTGAACTGCGGCTGCGGCGATGTCTCGAACGCGATCTTGCGTTCGGAAGGCCGCTCGCGGATGTTGTCGCGCAGCAGGACGAAAGCGCTCTCACGGGTGTCGTCCACGAAGCTCCGGCGGCTGGTGACCAGCGCGTCGATCCGCGAGGGTTCGTCCAGCTCGCCCAGTATTTTGGTACGGATGTCGTCGAGCCGTTTGAGCGTGTGCTCGCCGTCGGCGATCCAGTAGGTGGCTTGTCCCGCGAAACGGGCGAACGATACTCGGCTTTCGGGTTGTCCCACGTCTTTGAGGTTCGGGACGATTTCCGTCTTGTCGATCCGTCCCGTCGAGAGCTGCGTCGAAATGTCGAACGGACGGATGGAGTCGATCTCGTCGCCGAAAAAGTCGATCCGGCAGGGTCTGTTGTCCGAGTAGGAGAAGATGTCCACGATGCCGCCGCGGACAGAATACTGCCCCGGTTCGTAGACGAAGTCCACCCGCTCGAACCGGTTCTCGACGAGCACCTCCTCGACGAACGATATGGACAGCGCGTCGCCGCTGCGGAGCGTCAGGATGCTTTTGCCGAGCCTCTCCCGGTCCACCACCTTCTCGGCGATCGCTTCGGGATAGGTACACAACAGCAGCGTCCGCCCGCTGCCGCTTCTGAGCGCGTTGAGCGCTGCCGTGCGCTGTACGATACCCGAGGGGTCCTCCTGTCCGTACTGGATCGAGCGTTTGTAACCGGTCGGGAAGAAGAGCGGTTTGTCTTCTTCCCCGGTCAGTTCGTAAAGGTCGTTGTACAGATACCCCGCCGCGTCCTTGTCTTCCATGACGAACACATGCACGCCGCCTGCGCGGGCTGCGACGCCGGCAGCCGTCAGCGCCAGCGCCGAGCCGCAGAGCGAGGCCAGCTCCACGGTCGCTCCCGGGCGGATGTTTCCGGTGAGTTGCCGGAAAGCGTCCCGGTCGATGATAAGTCGCTGCAGTTCGGACGGCGTCATGGTCGGTTAGAGCAGTTCTTCGTCGTTCCGGTTGAAAAAGCGGGTCTCGACGATGCCGGTGTTGTTGTTCTCGACGATGCGCAGCCGACAGCGGTATTTGAACATCCACCGCAGCCGGAGCGAAGGGAATCCCTTGCGGAGGAAAGCGGCTACGACCGGGCTGACGCGCAATTTGATGCTGCGTTCGTTTTTCTCCTTGACGAAATAGGCGATCTGCTTCTCGATCTGGTCGTCGAGCAGCACGGCGGGCGCCACCTTGCCCGTGCCGTGGCAGGCGGGGCAGGTTTCCCGGACGTCGATGTGCGTTTCGGGTCGTACCCGCTGACGCGTGATCTGCATCAGGCCGAATTTCGACAGCGGCAGGATGGTGTGTTTGGCCCGGTCGCCGGACATCAGCTCGCGCATTTTCTCGACCAGCGCCGTGCGGTTCTCGCTCTTGTGCAGGTCGATGAAGTCGATCACGATGATCCCGCCCATGTCCCGGAGCCGGAGCTGGCGTGCGATTTCGGCTGCGGCGGCCAGATTGACGTCCATCGCCGTCCGCTCCTGGTCGTTGTCCACCTTGGCCCGGTTGCCGCTATTGACGTCCACGACATGCAGGGCCTCGGTATGTTCGATAATCAGGTAGGCGCCCTTTTTGAGCGATACGTATTTGCTGAACAGCGACATGATCTGCTTCGACACGTCGAAGTTGTCGAAAATGGGGACGCTGCCCTTGTAGAGTTTGACGATCTTTTCTTTGTCCGGCGCGATGACGCGGATGTATTCTCTGATTTCTTCGTATACGCTCTGGTCGTCTACGTAAATGCTGCTGAACGAGCCGTTCAGCAGGTCGCGTATGATGGTGGTGGTGCGGTTCTCTTCATTGAGAATCAAGGCCGGGGCGGTCTCGCCCCGCAGACCCTCCAGTACTTTCTCCCACCGGCGGACCAGCGAGAGTATGTCGTGTTCGATATCTTCGTTCTGTTGGCCCATGGCGGCCGTGCGGATGATGACGCCGTAGTTTTTGGGCAGTACGGCCGAAGCGATCCGCTTGAGGCGGTTGCGCTCTTCGTTGGAGCGGATTTTCTGGGAGATCGATATTTTGTTGGAGAAAGGAATCAGAACGACGTTGCGTCCGGCCAGCGAGATGTCGGACGTCAGTCGCGGACCTTTGGTCGAGATGGCCTCTTTGGCGATTTGGACCAGAATGGGCTGGCCTCCGGCGATAAACCCCGAGAGTTTACCGCTCTTGCCCATCGCCTTGTCGAGACGCAGGTTTTCGAATTTGGGGGCTTTTTTGTTGGCGGTCAGAGCTCCGACCAGTTTATGCAGCGTCGTGAACTGGGGACCCAGATCGAGATAGTGGATGAAGGCGTCTTTTTCGTATCCGATATTGACGAATGCGGCGTTGAGGCCGGGCATGATCTTACGGACCTTCCCCAGATAGATGTCTCCGACGGCGAATCCCGTCTTGCATTTTTCCTTGTTCAGTTCGACCAGTTGCTT
>UROX01000010.1 GCA_900549685.1 uncultured Alistipes sp. | reverse complement strand
AGCTCTATTCCGTTCGGGGCGACATGGACGAAAATGCAGCGGCAACGCTGAAAAAGCTCTCGGAAATGGGTTACTCCACCGTGGAAACCGCCGCATACGGCGACGGCAAATTCTACGGACTCGCACCCGCCCAGTTCCGCAAAATGGCCGAAGACGTCGGCATCAAAGTAACGGGCGCCCATCTGGGCATCGGTCTCGACCGGAACAACCTCCAGGGATGTCTGGACTGGTGGAAACAGGCCTGCGACGCACAGGTGGCCGTAGGCGGCAAGTACATCGTGCTGCCCGGTTTCTCGGTCGGTCCGACGCTGGCCGAACTGCAGGAATACTGCGACTATTTCAACAAAATCGGCGAAATCGCCAACGCGGCCGGACTGCGCTACGGCTATCACAACCACTCGCACGAATTCGCCAAACTCGAAGGCCACGTCATCGAAGACTACCTGATCGAAAACACCGATCCGGACAAGGTGATGTTCGAACTCGACGTGTTCTGGGCCACCAAGGGCGGCGTCAATCCGTCGGCCTACATCGCCAAATACGCCGGCCGTTTCCCGCTGTTGCACATCAAGGACGAGGACATCATCGGTGCCAGCGAAACGATCGACTTCGAGTCGATCTTCGATGCCGCCTACAAGCAGGGACTCGAAGCCTACTACGTCGAAATCGAGGCCAACTCGCTGCCTCCCATGGTATGCGCGCAGAAGAGCGCCGATTACCTCGACGTATCGAAATTCGTCAAATAGAACCGACAATCTAACCAAAACCAAACCAATCACATCATGGCAGAAAAAATATCCCGCAGAGACTTCCTCCGCAAGAGCGCGGTGGGTCTGGCCGGTCTGACCGTCGTTCCGAGCGCCGTGCTCGGCAAAGCCGCCGGTCACACCGCACCGAGCGACAAACTCAACATCGCGGCCGTCGGTGTCGGCGGCATGGGTGCGGCCAACCTCAAGAACATGGAAACCGAAAACATCGTGGCGCTCTGCGATGTGGACTGGAAATACGCCAAGGGAACCTTCGACCGTTATCCCAACGCCAAGCGTTTCTGGGATTACCGGAAGATGTACGACCAGATGGGCAAGGACATCGACGCCGTGCTCGTCGCTACGGCCGACCACACGCACTGCATCATCGCCGCGCAGGCCATCACGATGGGCAAACACGTTTACGTACAGAAACCGCTGACCCACTCCGTATACGAATCGCGTCTGCTGACCAAGCTGGCCGAAAAATACAACGTCGCCACGCAGATGGGTAACCAGGGTGCGTCGGGCGAAGGCGTCCGTCAGGTATGCGACTGGATCTGGAACGGCGAAATCGGCGAAGTGAAACGTGTCGATACGTTCACCGACCGTCCGATCTGGCCGCAGGGTCTGATGCGTCCCACGCAGGTGGACGAAATCCCCGAAACGCTCGACTGGGACCTGTTCATCGGCCCGGCCCCCATGCGTCCCTACAATAAGATCTACACGCCGTGGAACTGGCGCGGATGGTGGGACTTCGGTACCGGCGCCCTCGGCGACATGGCCTGCCACATCCTTCACCCGGTGTTCAAGGGTCTCCAGCTGGGCTATCCCTCGCGCGTACAGGGCAGCTCGACGGCTCTGCTGACGGACTGCGCTCCGAACGCACAGATGGTGAAATACGTTTTCCCCGCCCGCGGCAAGAAAGAAAAAGTCAATCTCCCGGAAGTGGAAGTGTTCTGGTACGACGGCGGCATCACGCCCGAACGTCCGGCCGGTATGCCCGAAGGCAAATCGCTGAACGATTCGGGTGGAGGAGCCATCTTCTACGGAACGAAAGACACGCTCATCTGCGGATGCTACGGCGTGAACCCGTGGCTCGTATCGGGTCGTAAACCGTCGGTTCCGAAGATGAACCGCGAAATCACCGTCAGCCACGAACAGGACTGGATCCGCGCCTGCAAGGAAGACGCCAAATCGCGCGTCAAACCGGCTTCGGACTTCAGCGAAGCGGGACCGTTCAACGAAATGGTCGTTATGGGTGTGCTGGCCGTACGTCTGCAGGGTCTCAACCGCGAGCTGCTGTGGGACGGCCCGAACATGAAGTTCAAAAACATCGGCGACAACGACGAAATCCGCATCATGATCGAAGACGGCTTCACGATCCACGACGGTCACCCGACGTTCAACAAACGTTACACCGACCCGATCAACGCCAAACAGTTCGCCAATGAAATGATCAAACACAACTACCGCGAAGGCTGGGAACTCGTTCCCATGCCCAAATAGGCAAGGCTAATTTCTTCAATTAATATTCAACGGATATGAAAAAAACACTCTTTGCACTGAGTTGCGTAGCGATGGCAGCCATGATGGCCTCCTGCGGCTCGAACACGAATAAGAAAGCCGCCGACAACACGGCCGACGCAGACGAATGGATCGTGCTCTTCGACGGCGAAACGTTCGACGGATGGCGCGGATACAACCGTACTGACATTCCCGCAGCGTGGACCATCGAAGACGGCGCTATCAAGATCAACGGATCGGGCATGGGCGAAGCCGGTGCCAAAGACGGCGGCGACATCATCTTCGACCGGAAGTTCAAGGATTTCGAACTGGAATTCGAATGGAAAGTCGATAAAGGCTCCAACAGCGGTGTGTTCTATCTGGCACAGGAAATTCCCGATCAGCCGATTTTCATTTCGGCTCCCGAATACCAGGTGCTCGACAACGAAAACCACCCCGACGCCAAACTGGGTGTGGACGGCAACCGCCAGTCGGCTTCGCTGTACGACATGATCCCCGCCAAACCGCAGAACGCCAAACCGTTCGGCGAATGGAACACCGGTAAGATCATGGTCTACAAAGGCACCGTGGCCCACTACCTCAACGGCGAACCGGTCGTAGAATACCACCTGTGGACGCCCCAGTGGAAAGAAATGCTCGACAACAGCAAATTCAGCCAGGACAAATGGCCGCAGGCTTACGAACTGCTGCTGAATTGCGGTGGCGAAAACCACGAAGGTTACATCGGTTTCCAGGATCACGGCGACAACGTATGGTTCCGCAACATCAGAGTCAAAGAACTCTAATCCGGACCGTATAAGCCCGAGAGAAGGATTACCGATAATCCTCTAAACGAGATTCACCCCTGTCACGATTGTCGTGGCAGGGGTGAAATCTTTTCGCGGCGGAGGAAGCGGTCCGTTCGATACGGTTCCGTCGGAACATATCAGAACAAGGACAGACCGCCGTAGCACGGGCGAATCGTCTTCAGGCTCCCCTCAGCGACAGGCATTCTGACGGATATGAGGGTTTCCGTCAGAAGCTATACTGTACGATGGCCTGCGCACGGTTGGCATGTCCCTGCCGGTCATCCATATTCCGACGGGTGCCGTACAGATAGGCCGCTCCTATCTGGCAACTGCCGGTCAGATGGTAGAACAGGTTCGCAGACACGTAATGGGCTATCCGGTATGTATCGGGCACCCGATAATCGTTGCGGCCGGACACCTTCACGCCGCTGTACGCCGCCGTAGCGACCCACTTCGGCGAAAAGGTATATTGCAGTCCGCCGATCCAGCTCATGGCCGGAAGCGCCTGCAAGGCGCCCGTCCTGCGGGGATCGGTCGCCAGATCGAGTCCTTCGCCGGCAATATCCTGAATATAGGCCGCAATGCCCTCGCCATAGAGGTACTGCATATAGGTTTTCAACCTCGGGCCGATCTGAATCGCGCCGCTGAACTGTACGCCCCAGCCGAACAGATCGTTCACTTCGTTTCTCCCGTCCTCGAAGAAGTAGATATCGCGGAAAATGGCCGACAGCCTCAGGTGGCTCTTGTCTTCGTTCCACCCGTACCGCACATAGAGCGGGAAATCGGGCATGCGCTGCGCCACGGCACTCGTTCCCGGCACGTAGCTCACGCTCGGATCGGGCATTTCGGCCGCTACCGCGACGCTCCAATGCTCTCCGAAGCGATGCCCGTAACGGACCATCGTGCGGTATACCAGCGGATAGCCGTTCGGCCCTTCGAAATCGACCGTCGCGGGCGAAGCCCCCAGATCGCAGAATGTCGTGAAACGACGGCCGACGCAAAATCCGGCGATTTCGACATAAGCCATTTGCAGCCCCAGCGAACGGTGGTTCGTCCCGCCCCTGAAATCGGTCTGCACATATCCTACGATGGGCCCCAGCCGTCCTGCATGGGCAATGGCCTTGAAATAGAGTCCCGACGTCGAAGGATCGAAAAGCACCTGCCGACGGGTACGCGGCGATCCGGGCACGGGAATATCCGACGTCACAAAATCGAGATCGGGAACCATCCCCTCGAAATCATAGTTCAGCCGCACGCTCACATTGCCGCCGACGCCGAAAAGCATCTTCCCCTCCCTACCGGCAACGATGAAACGGGGCAGTCCCGTCTCCCGGAAGCCTTTTTCGAGCGTCGAATAATACGCACCGATCACCTCGTCCACGACAGCGGAATCGATCTCCGCCCCCCTCGTCCGCATAAAAAACACTTCGGGCTTCGTATGGTTCTTCAATACCTGGGCCTGAACCCGATCTCCGACGATCCAGCACATCCCGCAGAGGAGTGCGCTCCACAATCTGACACTTTTCATAGACAATCATATATTACCGCGATCCGGATCGTCGATTTCCGATCCGACCGCTACATTATCGCTCCCGACTGCGGGCCGCATATTCGGCTACGACCCGTTTTTTTCTCGGACAGAAGGTTCGGGCCCTCAGCGAATGTCGGAGACACCTGTATATATTCCATGGGTACCCGATAGTTCGTTCCGGCGGACGCCGGTCCGGACGGGTGCCGGATCAATATTCATACCGTTTTCGACAAACCGCAGCCGCCTTCACCCGTCACCGACTCCGACCGAACGGCTGTTCCGAACCATGCACCGCATGAGCGGCAACCGTCCGGAACGAAAAACAGGCACTACGCCAGCTCCCGTATTGGCCTGACGCGCAAGCCTTCGACATACCGACTTTATCCCGCACTCGGAGCGAAGGCAGACCCGGAATCGATGCTTTTGCTATCTTTGTGCAAAGATTGGACGCACGGCATCGTGACAGATACAATTCGGAGGCGATCCTCCGGAATCTCCGCTTGCCTGCGGCCTCGTGCCGTGGGCGGCTTGGGCGTAAGGACAGTTTAGATCGAAGGCTCGGAAGGCCGGTTGGATGGACTACACCTGCGCCCTCGCCTTTTTTATTCCCCACCCTTGCCGGGACCGGCGCAGGCGAATCGATGTCGCTTCCTTCACCCGTCCCGACGAATATGTTACGGTTCCTCTTCCGTTTTACCGGTCTTTCCACCTCGGCGAAACCCCTGTCCGACGCCTCCGGGCGGCGCAGATGTCCTTGTCCGTGCAGCCGGCGCCGCACGGCCCCCGGAGCTATGCGTTCGCAGCATCCGTCCGGGTCGGCGGACAAGAGCACGGTACCCGGTCTGCCGGCTCGCACCGTCGCCGATCACGGCCTCTTTTCGTCATACCGTTCTGCACGGTGTCCCCGTTTTCCCCGACAAACTCTCCGATTTGGCCTTAGGAGAGTATCGGGAACGGGGGGCCGTGTTTTTTCTTTCCGGGAGGGCGGCGGATACTGCCGCAGGGGCCGTTCCCGTTCCACCGTACCGTTCCGCACGGTGCTCCCGTTTTCCCTCGACAATCCCTCCGATTTGGCCTTAGGAGAGTGTCGGGAACGGGGGGCCGTGCTTTTTCTTTCAGGGCGGCCGGCAGGCTCCGGTTCCGCCCTCTTATCATACCGTCCGGCACGGCGCCGCCGTTCTCCCCGTCGTATACCACACCTGCCGCCGCGGGTGGCGGGTGGGAACGGAACGCCGTGCCTATGGGTTTCGACAGATCGATCTTCTGTCTGTTATTCAGGGAAATGCGCGGCGCTCGGCGGCATCGTGAGGGCGGCCGTCCGGGCTATCCCGGGCCGTCGCATTTCCCTTTTACGAATTTTCTGTACAAGAGGCGCGTTAGGGCCTGTGAAAACGGAGATATACAGTTTAGTTGTCGTTTTTCGGAGCACAGGCATGCCTACTTTTGATATTTTAGTCACGAACGGCCGTTTCGGCGACCCGGACCGGACATCCTCTGCCCGCGGTGAAGGTTTTGGAACCGGCAGACCATTGCCTGCGAACCGATGCGAATCCAACGGACATTCCTTCGGTTTGATACACCGCCGATGTCGCAGGAGCCGGCGAGCGATTCGGAAGCGGTTTTCCCTCAGCCATCTGCGGGAGACCCCGGCCTTTGAGAGAAACGGCCGTTCCTTTTTCTCGGTATACGATTGCCGGAAAACAAAAACAGACGAACCTATGGAAAACACAGAAATGCAACGCACGGTAGCCGTGGTGACGATTTTCTACAAAGAGAGACTCCTGACCTCCGTCGTGCTCGACACAGCGGAGTCGGGCGACCTGTTCGTCGAGGTGATGCGACAGGCGCTCGAACGCAAGGGACAGCAGCACATCACGTTCGGCAAAGAGGTCAAAACCGTTTACAGCATCGACACGATCTTCGACGACCTCTTCGTCCTTTCGGACGGATGTGCGCAGCCTCAGGGAACGCTGGCGGAGCTGATCCGGCAAATCGACCGGCTGGAGCGGGACGATCGCGGGAAGCGGGAGACGGGAAACGAAGCGGGGTAAATCGCCTCGCGGAGGAATCGTCCCCCCATCCAAAAAAGCGGGGGCCTGACAATCAGGCCCCCGCATGGTCGGAACGAGAGGCGGAGCGTCCCCGCATCCGCACGGGCGACCGCTCGATCCGGTCGGATAGCGTGCCGGTCGCTCCCCATGGCCGTATGGCTCCGGCCGTGCGGCGGGGAGGGTTTTACTCCTGTCTTTCGTAGCGGATCGACAGTTCCCCTCTTTTCAAAGAAAGCTCGCTGTCGGTGAGTTTTTCGATGACGAGCGTGTCGGTGAACGGGAGCGTCGTTCCGTTGCCAATGCTTCGGCCCGAAAGGATCAGCAGGTCGTCCTCTTTCGCCCATGTCTCGTATTGCAGCGTGGCCATGTTGATCGAAGAGGCCCGGCCTCCTTTTTTCAGTTCGATGCCTTGCGTCATGTGTTCCATGCCCGGAACCGGTTCCACCCACGTTCCTACGACGGTCGTCTTGCTGCAAGCGACCGATGTAACGGCAGCGAGGAGCGTGCACATGCCGTTCAGGATTGTTTTTCGTTTCATTTTTCGGGAAAATCAGGTTTCCGACAAAGATAACGATTTCAAGTTCGGAATGACAAGGGCGTAAGGTTTCGGACGGCGGAAACATGTGTTTCTTGCCGATACCGCGGCACGCGACGGGCGTTTCGTCGCTCGGCGTATCCGAAACGCCCGACGGGGCAGAATTGCCGTCGCGGCGGACGAAAAACGGTCCGGGAACGACGTCGCCGCCCGGACCGGAGAATCGGGAGGGATGCCCGGCGCGGGGATGTGCCGGGGCGGGGTCCCTCTATCCGTTTTCGCGGACGATGCCCTTGTTCTTGCGGCCGTCGATGTAGATGTACAGCGGAGTGTCGAAGCGGACGTGGCGGACGTAGGTGCTCTCGTACAGCGCCTCCATCCGGTCGAGCCGGGCCGCGTCGAAGCTGCCGTCGCCCATGAACGGATTGATCGTCAGGTAGCCCACGCCGAACGAGGTGAGGTTCTGGAAAAAGTGAGTGCCCTGGCTCGGCTCGACCCTGAAATTCTCAAGTCCGCACTCGACGATGACTTTCGCCTCGGAGATGGACGGCCACTTGACGGGGATGCCCAGCCACGGGTCGCTCGACCCCCAGCGTCCGGGACCGACCAGCACGTAGGGGCGTTTTTCGGCCCGCATCCGGTTGTTGAGCGTATGGATTTCGGCGGCGATCTGCGGGGTGTAGGTCGTGTCGAAGGCCTCGTTGCGGATGTAGATGACATCGCACACGCCCTCGGTGGCGCCGAGGCCCAGCGCGTTTTCGGCATAGATCAGCGCGTCGTCCGTCGGAACCTCGTCCCAGTCGAGCGACCGGTTGTCCTGCGAATCGACGATGGGACGGATCTGCAGGAAGCTGAACGTACGGTCGGCTCCATAGGGTACGTCCATGTCTACTGCGAATTCGAGTTCGACCGGGCAGCGCATCTCCTCCTCGCCGATGCGGAGCAGGTCGCGGACGATCTCGGCCAGCGGAATCGTGTCGTATTTGAGAATCTGCGAGAAGGTGATGATCTTGCGGCCGTCCTCGAACGTGCTGTCGGTGATGCGCTGGTTCTGCATGTCCCACGTCGAGGCGACGTAGCGCATGCTGCGGAAATGCTTGGCCTTGTTGATCTCGAAACGGGCCAGGTTCACCGCGTCGTCGATCGACGTCTTGAACTCCTCGGGCTTGAGGTTCAGCGCGTACATTTCGCGCTGGGTGTCCCGCAGGGCCAGTTCGGTCGTCGAGAGCTGGAGAACGTTTTTCGGGTAGCGGGGCGAGAAGCGCAGCGTGAGTCCTCCCTCGACGACGAGCTTGCCCAGCCCGAAGGCCAGATTGACGATGCCGTCCTGCGGCTTTTCGTCGCCGATGGGATAGAAGTTCAGCGAGCGGGCCACGCCGGAAATGGTGGGGAAGAAGTAGCCGCTGTCCTCCGAACCGCACACCTCCTGGATGACGATGCCCATCTTCTCCTCGCCCAGCAGGTTGTCCGAGGCCTGGATATAGGCCCGCGACGAGGCGAAGTAGACCGAGGCGTAGACGCTCTTGATGGCCTTGCCCAGCAGACGCAGCGTCTGGTCCTCGTTATCGGTGAGCGGAATCATGTAGGTCGAGTAGATGCCGGCGAAAGGTTGATAGTGGGAGTCTTCGAGCTTGGAACTCGACCGGATGGCCAGCGGTTTGGTCGCGTGGCGGATGTAGACCCTCAGCTCCTCGACCAGCGCTTCGGGCAGCCGCGAGCTGACGAATTCCGAGAGGATCTCCTCGTCGGTGATGTCGGCGTTGATGACATATTGCAGGCCGTTGTCGCGGATGAACTCGTCGAAATAGTCGGTGGCGACGACCACCGTGCGCGGCAGCGTGACCTTGACGCCCTCGTATTTGTCGTAAAGGCGGTATTTCTGCAACATGCTGTTCATAAAGGCGAGGCCGCGGCCCTTGCCTCCGAGCGATCCGTTGCCCATGCGGGCGAACCAGATATAGCGGTTGTAGGTGGCCGGATCGAAGCGGGCCACAACGCCGTGGCCCTGCCGGATGCGGTATTCGCGGATGGCATCGGCGATGAAGGTCCGCATTTCGTCCGTCGAGTTGAAGTGGCTCTTGCGGGCGGCCCGCATGGCGGCACCCAGCGAGAAGAGTCCGCGCGAGTACATCCACTTCGAGAGCCGGTTGCGCGAGGCGTGGTAGAGCAGCACCTCTTCGGGTATTTCCATGACCAGATGCTGCATGTCGCGCAGATCCTTGGCCCTTCCGATGACTTCGCCCGTATGCAGGTCCTTGAAAACGAAGTCGCCGAAGGTGAACTCCTCGCCGATGTAGTCGCTCAGTTCGAGCAGCAGCGTTTTAGAGTATTTGGCGATGAAACCCACACCCAGCTCCTCGGCCGTGGCCCGCATGCTCTCTTGCGAGGACTGCATGAGGAACGGCATCTGCGGGATGTCGGCCTTGATAAGCCGGCACAGGTCGATGCCCGCATCGAGTTTCTCGCTCGACGAGGGGTCGCCCTTGTGCAGGACGAAGCCCACGTCGGAGATGACGCCCAGCAGGTTTTTCTTGTATTTCTCGTACAACTCGACCGCCTCGGTGTAGTTGGTGGCCAGCAGAATCTTGGGACGGGCACGCTTGCGGAGCATCTGCTGCTGCTCGTTGAGCGCCTCCTTGAGAAACTCGCTGTTCTGTTGCAGCACCAGCTTGTAGATCGTCGGCAGGTAGGTCGAGTAGTATTTGATCGAGTCCTCGACGAGCAGGATGCACTGTACGCCGACACCCAGAATGTCGTTGTCGGCGTTCATACGGTCCTCGATGAGCTTGATGATCGTCAGGATCAGGTCGGCGTTGCCGTGCCAGTAGAAGATGTAGTCGATGGCCGAGGCGTCTCCCTGCTCGATGCGTTTGTTGATGTCTTTCGAGAAGTTGGCCAACAGCACGACGGGGATGTCGGGACGGATCTCCTTGGCCATCTTCGAGAGGTGGAAAATATCGATGTCGCCGATATTGAACAGGCTGATGACCAGATCGAAAGGATCGCTGCCACGCAGCAGTTCCAGCGCTTCGTCCGACGAGCTGACCCGTTTGAACGAGGGCGGGTTGCTCAGGTTCAGGTTGATGTATTCGTTGTTGATCTGTACGTTGATGCGTCCGTCCTCTTCGAGGGCGAAAGCGTCGTAGCTGCTGCATATGAGCAGCACTCGGCGGATGCGTTTCTGCATCAGGTTGCCGTAGTCGATCGAGACGGCAGGTGCGCTGGCGGGAGATTCCTCTGAGGTCATGGGCCGGTGATTTTGGATACGGGCAAATGTATATAAATTTCCGGGAGTTTTCGTATCTTTGTGGAAACTATGGGAAACCTTATGGCTGAATATACGCTCGAAGAAGTGGCTTCGCGCCGGGCTGTGCGCGAGTTTCTCGATCTGCCCAAACGACTCTACCGCGACGAACCGCACTGGATCTGTCCGCTCGACAGCGACATAGAATCCCGTTTCGACGTCCGGACCAACGAACTGCTGCGCGACGGCGAGGCCATCCGCTGGATCGTCCGCGACGGACGGGGAACGGTCGTGGGTCGCATCGCGGCGTTCTACAACCGCGAGCTGGTAGCGGCTTCGGAATACATGCCTACGGGAGGTTGCGGCTTTTTCGAGTCGATCGACGACCAGCAGGTGGCCGACATGCTGTTCGATGCCGCCCGCGACTGGCTCGCCGCCCGGGGAATGGAGGCGATGGACGGACCGATCAACTTCGGCGACCGCGACCAGTGGTGGGGGCTGCTCGTCGAAGGGTTCGAGTTCACGCCGCTGTATACCAATCCTTATAATTTCGAATATTACGTCCGGCTGTTCGAGAACTACGGTTTCCGCAACTATTTCAACCAGCATACCTATGTACGGGAACTGGCCGAAGGGCTTTTCCCCGACAACGTTTACGAACGGGTCCGCCGGTTGAAGGAAGAACCGCGCTACCGGTTCGAACACATGAAAAAGAAAAACATCGACAAATACGCCGAAGATTTCCTGACCGTCTACAACAAGGCGTGGGCCGGTTTCTCGGGCGTCAAGCCCATCGACCGCGAGCACGCTTTTGCGCTGATGCGCAAGATGAAGCCGATCATCGACGAGAAGTTGATGTATTTCGCCTATTACGACGACGAACCCATCGGATTCTATCTGATGGTACCCGACCTGAACGGGGTGATCGATCCCCTGCACGGCAGATTCGGACTGTGGCAGAAGCTGCGTTTCCTGTGGCGGCTGAAGGTGAGCCGCAAGGCGACGCGCATTTTCGCTATCATTTTCGGCGTCACGCCGGAGTTCCACGGCAAGGGCATCGAGTCGGGCATGATCTACACGTTCGAGCAGGAGGTCGCCAAAAGCGTGAAAAACAAGTACGAGAGTCTCGAACTGGCGTGGATCGGCGATTTCAATCCGGTGATGATGCGCATGGTCGAGAACTACGTCTGTGCCAAGAAACACAAGATGCACACCACCTACCGCTATATTTTCGACCGCACGCGGGAATTCAGGCGCGCGCCCCGGATGGGTATGCGCCGGAAAAAAGAGGCTCCTGCGGCGACCGCTCCCGCACAGAGCGAGTAGAGGGGAATCGACTGAACTTTTTTTGAATCTTACGATAAACTTTAAACCGAATCGACAATGACAAAAGGAATCATACATACCGAAAAGGGGGATATGAAAGTCGAATTCTACGACAACGAGACGCCGGGAACGGTGGCCAATTTCTGCAAATTGGCCGAGTCAGGCTTTTACGACGGACTGACGTTCCACCGCGTGATCCCCGATTTCGTGATCCAGGGCGGTTGTCCGCTGGGGACCGGCACAGGCGGCCCGGGCTACAAAATCAAATGCGAGACCTCCGGCGGCAAACAGTACCACGACCGGGGCGTTCTGTCGATGGCCCATGCAGGCAAGGATACCGGCGGATCGCAGTTCTTCATCTGCATGAACCGCACCAACACGGCCCATCTGGACGGCGTACACACCTGTTTCGGCCGTGTCGTCGAAGGGCTGGACGTGATCGACCAGATCCGTCGGGGCGATCTCATTCTCAATGTCGAAATCATTAAAGACGAAGCATAATGGAATTCGAAGGAACCGTATGGAGCGTGCTGCCCGTCGTGAAGGGTACGAGCGCACGTGGCGAATGGGTCAAACAGGAAGTGGTGTTCGAACAGCCCGGGGAGTTCAACCGCAAGGTCTGTGTCAGCTTCTGGGGCGACCGGGCGCAGGAAGCCGGCGCCCTGCAGAAAGGCGAGACGGTAGCCGTATCGGCCAACGTCGAGTCGAGGGAATACAATGGCCGCTGGTTCACCGAGGTACGGGCATGGCGTATCGTCCGCAAGGCGGCGCAGCCTCAGGCACCGGCATCGGACGGACTGCCGCCGATGGACGCTTTCGCACCCGAAGATGCGGCCCCCTCGTCCGGAGCGTCCGAAGTGGACGATCTGCCGTTCTGAGATATTCTGACAGAAATTCTGTCCGGCAAGGAGGAGAAACGGAATCCGTTTCTCCTCTTCGTATTTTCGTCCCCCTCGTGTGTTCAAAAGGTTCGCAGGGCGTTACGACTCGGTGAAATCTCGACGATGATCGATATCGAAGGTGTTTCTCCGAATCAGGCGACAGGAGAAACGATTCTGAAGCAGATCTGTACGGGATGGCCGTCTGGCAGACAAGAGCGAGACGGACGCTCCCGTATCGTTCGGTACCGAATACAAAAAAGGAGTCCGGGATATTGTCCCGAACTCCTTTTGTGTGTGCGGCCAGTCGCCGCCGGATCGTTTCGGCGGCAGCGCCGGTTGTTTATACGATACCCTGTTCGACCATACTGCGGGCCACTTTCATAAAACCTGCGATGTTGGCGCCCTTCATGTAATTGATGTAGCCGTCCGCTTCGGTGCCGTATTCGAGGCAGGCACGGTGAATCGATGACATGATCTCGTGCAGCCTGCGGTCCACTTCTTCCCGGCTCCAGTTGAGCTTCATGGCGTTCTGCGACATTTCGAGACCCGAGGTGGCTACACCGCCGGCATTGACGGCTTTGCCGGGAGCGTATATCGCCTTGCGGGCGATGAAGGCGTCGATAGCTTCGGGCGTACATCCCATGTTCGATACCTCGGCGATGTACCGGACGCCGTTGTCCAGCAGCCGGGCGGCATCTCCTCCGTCGAGCTCGTTCTGCGTGGCGCACGGCATGGCGATGTCCACCGGAATTTCCCACGGTTTGCGTCCGGCGAAAAATTCCGCTCCGGCGAACCGTTCGGCATAGGGAGCCACCACGTCGTTGTTCGAGGCCCGGAGTTCGAGCATGTAGTCGATCTTCTCGCGGTCGAGTCCCGCCGGGTCGTGGATGAAACCGTCCGGCCCCGAGAGCGTGACCACTTTGGCGCCCAGCTCCGTTGCCTTGAGCGCTGCGCCCCACGCCACGTTGCCGAAGCCGGAAAGGGCGATGCGTTTGCGTGCGAGTGTGTCGCCCGCCTGTTCGAGCATTTGGGAGGTGAAATAAACCGCTCCGAATCCCGTAGCCTCGGGTCGGATGAGCGAGCCTCCGTAGGTCATACCCTTGCCCGTCAGTACGCCGGTATTTTCGTGCGCGAGTTTGCGATACATGCCGTACAGGTAGCCGATCTCCCGACCGCCGACGCCGATATCGCCGGCCGGCACATCCGTTTCGGGTCCTATGTAACGCCACAGCTCGGTCATGAAGGCCTGGCAGAACCGCATGATCTCGGCGTCGGATTTGCCGCGCGGGTTGAAATCCGAACCGCCTTTGGCTCCGCCCATCGGCAGCGTGGTCAGCGCGTTCTTGAACGTCTGTTCGAAACCGAGGAATTTCAGAATGCTCAGATTGACGCTTGCATGAAAACGCAGCCCGCCCTTGTACGGACCGATGGCGTTATTGAACTGGACACGGTATCCGATATTGACCTGCACCTCGCCCCGGTCGTCCACCCAGGGTACCTTGAACGTGAAGATACGGTCGGGTTCGACGATGCGCTCCGCGATGCGATGCGCTTCGAATTCGGGGTGCCGGTTGTAAGTTTCTTCGACAGAGGCCAATACTTCCCGTACCGCCTGCAAATACTCTTTCTCGCCCGGATGTTTCCGTTCGAGTTCGGTCATCAGATGATTGACATTCATAGTTCGAAAATGTTTTAAGTCGTAGTCAAATGTAGTAAAATATTTTTCATATTATCCTTCTTTTGTCCAAAATTATTTCGGATCATAACGAGTCCCCTTCTCGCTCGGGACGAACGGACGGTCTGTCGCCGCTGTCTCTGCGGACCTGTCGCGACGAAAACGGCAATCCCGAAAAATTTACTATCTTTGCATATTAAGACTCAATTCGAACCGATGGACAACAAGGATTGGAAACAAGATAAAGACAAAAACGCCGATTGCCAATACAAGCTCGATATGGGGCGGGGATGCCGTTTCCGTCGTTGCGGCGACGAGACCGATGCCTCCGCAGTCGAGGGATGCTATAAGCTCCACTCGACCGACTGGCTGGAGGGAATGCCCGAGGTCTTTCCCGACGACATTTTCGAGGTGCGGTTCAAAAATACGCGCCGGAGTTATTACCGCAACGTCAATGGGCTGTCGCTCAAACGCGGCGACATCGTGGCCGTCGAAGCCTCGCCGGGGCACGACATCGGCATCGTATCGCTCACGGGCGATCTGGTGGCCCGTCAGATGAAACGGGTGGGATTCAACCCGCAGAACGGCGAATTCAAGAAAATTTACCGCAAGGCCAAGCCTTACGACATCGAGAAATGGCAGGAAGCCATCGCCCTCGAACACGATACGATGATCCGTGCCCGGCAGATTGCCGCCGAGATGAAACTCAACATGAAGATCGGCGACGTGGAGTATCAGGGCGACAAGATCAAGGCGATTTTCTATTACATCGCCGACGAGCGGGTCGATTTCCGCGAACTCATCAAAGTGTTCGCCGAGCAGTTCCGTATCCGTATCGAGATGAAGCAGATCGGCGCCCGTCAGGAAGCTGGCCGTATCGGAGGACTGGGGTCCTGCGGTCGCGAACTGTGTTGCGCGTCGTGGATTTCGAGCTTCGTTTCGGTGACGACCAATTCGGCCCGTCATCAGGAGATTTCGCTCAACCCACAGAAGTTGGCCGGACAGTGCGGAAAGCTCAAATGCTGCCTGATCTACGAGCTGGACACTTACCTCGATGCGCGGAAAGAGATTCCCCGCGTCAATCAGCCGCTCCAGACCATCGACGGCGACTACTATCTGGTCAAGACCGACATCCTGAGCCGGACGATGTGGTTTAGCACCGATCCTCATTCTCAGGCGGCGATGTATCCGCTCGGTGTGGAACGGGTGCGCGAAATCATACGGGCCAACCAGAAGGGACGCAAGGTCGAGCAGCTCGACGATTCGACCAGACCGTTGCAGCAGGAAGAACCCACGTTCGCCGATGTGGTGGGCGAAGAGAGTCTGACCCGTTTCGACCGGCAGAAAGAAGGACGCCGCAAGAACCGCAAAAAGAAGAACAAGCCCGCCGGAAAAGAGGCTTCGTCCGGGTCGCAGCCCCAGAACAAGTCCGGAAATGTCAATGCGCATCCCGAGACCGAATCGAACGGCCGCAATGCCGGGCGGAGAGCCACAGCCCGTCCCGAGGCGAAAAAAGATACGGACACGTCCGCAAAGCAGTCCAGAGCGACGGCCCAAGGAGCCGGAACGCAGAGTCGCCCCGAAAACGGAGGCTCTCCCGACCGCCGCAAAGAGGGTGGGGCACGCCGGAACAACAACCGCCGGAGACGCAATCCGCATGCGAACAACGGAGAAAAACAGAATGCCGGACAGACGAACGAGCGTTCCCGCAAACCGTCCGGCGAATAGCCGTTCGCGGGCGGGAAGACTGCTCGCAGGACTCGCTTTGTTGAGCGTGTGTTCCTGCGTACGGCCCCAGCACGTTTTCGTCGCCGAGACCGATCCCCGCGGATGGAGTCTCGCCGAGCCGGCCGGCATTGCAGTCGTGAACGACGACACGGTATCGTTGCGGACGATGGAAGTCGTCGTGCGTTACGGAGCGGAGTTCGCGTTCGACCGGCTGGATATGTCCGTGACGACGATAACGCCCGACGGCTATCGGTGGTGCGATACCGTCTCGGTGCCGGTGCCCGATCCCCGGTCGGGTATCCGAGTGGACCGGGACGTAAACGGAGCCTATCGCAGCGGGGTCAGGCTTTCTCAGAAAGGTGTTTACCGTTTTCTGTTCGCGCCGCTGGCCGTGCAGGACGGCGTACGGGACGTGATCGCCGTAGGGATGGACATCCATTAGATAAACCCGGAGACACGATTGAATATATCGTCCGTTTTCGGTACGAGCATTTGCCGGGAGGCGGTCTCGAACCTCAGCCGAACGGCAGTCGGGTGCGGACCGGTCGGTATCGCGGCCCCGGCCTTGCGGGAGACTGCATCCGAATCCGGGAATCGCAGTGCAGGAGCGCCGGCAGGCGAAAAGATATAATGACAGAAGATTATGGGTAAAGATAAGATAAGACGATTCGCAGAGAACGCGACTTTCCGTTGCGTCGTGCAGCCCGAATTCGAAGAGGTTTTCGGTAAGGACTACAAACTCAAAGGGAGGTGGAGAAGCGACTTTTTCGGCAATGACCACCCGATCGTGCTCGAACTGGGCTGCGGTCGGGGCGAGTATACCGTGGCGCTGGCCGAACGTTTCCCCGACAGGAATTTCATCGGTGTGGATGTCAAGGGCGCCCGCCTGTGGCGCGGAGCCAAGACGGCGACGGAAAACGGCATGGACAATGTGGCGTTTCTCAGGACGCGCATCGAATTTATCGGTTCCTGTTTCGCACCCGACGAAGTCGATGAGATATGGATCACGTTCCCCGATCCGCAGTTGCGCAAAAACAGGGTCAAAAAGCGGCTGACCGCTCCGTCGTTTCTGGAACGTTATGCCCGTTTTCTCCGGAAAGACGGTTTCATCCATCTGAAAACCGATTCGCGGCACCTGCACGAATACACCAGGGCGGTCATCGAAGCGAACGGTCTGCCGGTCGAAGCCTGTTGCAGCGATATTTACGGGACAGGGTTCGCCGACGAGTTGCTCTCGATCAAAACGACCTACGAAAAGCGTTTTCTTTCCGAGGGGCTTCCGATCACTTATCTTAAATTCACTCCGGCTGGACGCACGGCATTCGAAGCACCCGTGTTCGAGCCTGACGAGGCTTTATAGCGTACCGAAGTCCGAGGCCGATACGTTGTCTCGAACGAATCGGCCGCGAGCTTCCCCGCATTCGTCGTCCGGTCTCGATACAGATCGTCGTTCGGTCGGGGTATTTTCGGGTTATCCTTGTAACGACACGAAACTGGCCGTCGGATACGGCGATTTCGTGTCGTCGTTTTTTTCCGGATCGGCCGAAGGGGCCGGGTAAGGTTCGGCCGACGTTCATTCGCAGCCGGCCGGTCGTCCGGTCTCGATTCTTCTCTTCCGAAGCTGAATCGAGCAAGAAACACCTATACGGTTATCCCCATTCACCGGTCCAGAAACAGCCGAAGTGCCTCTCGAATTTCGGTTGCAACAGAAACATCTTCGTTGCCACCGCCTGCGGGACCTGTGCGTACTGCCATATCAGGCTCCGAACAGGAACCGGAACGGATGGGACACGGGACGGAATTCGGCCGTAGCGTCGTCCGCATAGGTGCGGCCGTCGTTGAGAATCAGCACACGTTCGGGGGTATCTGCGGAAAAGTCTATGGCGTTCAGATCAATATGAAACGTCTCCATCGACAGGGTCGGTTCGAAATAGTACACCCTGTTTTTCTGGTCGGCCACCGTGCGCCAGCGCGTCGAGGCGATGTGCGGACTATCCGGCGTCGAGATGCCGTAAGGCACCGAAACGTTGCGCATGACCGACATCAGGGCAGGAACGGCGACCGCCGGATCGGAGGTCTGCACGATTGCATCGACATAGAAAGAGGCCCGGACGAAACGGTCGGACGAACGGTTGGTTCCGGGCAGCATCACCAGTCCCCCGATCTGCCGCCAATAGTCGGCAATCGCCAGCTGACGGTCGTAGGTCGGGGAATTGGTCAATACCCGATATTGCCGCCCCTGATGAATCACGAGCCGGCCGTCGATGTATTCGAGGATGGCGCTGTTCCCCGAAGGATCGGAAATCGCCATATGCAACCGCGACTGCACGCCATTGGGCAGGTCGGGCGCGTCGATACGGAACGCGTCTTCCGACAGGGCGGCGACGGCTTCCTCCACGGTGGCGAAATTGTCCAACACATACTGTGTCCAGATGCTCAGGCCCATGACGGGACGCGTGTCGTCCGGCAGCCCGTAAACCGTTTCCGGCAAAAAAAGCAAATTGGCCACCAGCCCCGCCTCGTTCATGCCGTCGCAGATACCGATATCGTAGCCGGCAGCCGAAAGCGAACCGTATTTCGAAGTCCAGAAGACGGTGTGGTCGGTATTGGCGCCGCGCCGCTCGATGCCGCGGGGAAATATGTAGAGATTGGTAAGCGGGTCTTCTTTCCAGTCCATCGTACGTCCGGTGGCAACCATCCCGTCCGGTCCCAGATAGACGGCGCGCGTACAGGCCTCGGCCTGCGGTTCGATCATAAATAGGAAGAAACAGAGCAAAAGCAGGGATTGTGTTTTCATATGAAGAACGGTTTGGAAGCGGAAGATGCAAAAAGAATGCAAATCCGTCTTCTTCCCGGTCCAGACAGCCGGTCCGTCGCCCCGAACGCCATCCGTTCCTGCCGCGCAGATCGCAGAGGAAGCGCATGTTCCGAGCCCTCCGGAAGGTCCGCGAAAATTTCCACAACGCCGACAGACGACAGCTCTCCGAACGGGACGACCCGACGAAAGAAATACGGAGCGGCCCGATGTTCCGGAAGCCATCCCTCACCCGCAAGAGCCGGCAGACATCATAGGCATATCCCTTCTGCGATCCGAACACCGCCGGCCGCACGGACGCCGGGCCGACCGGAAACGACGGGAAACGACGGGAATGCCTCCGGCAAGAAATCATCCGCCGTACAGACGACAAAAACATGTGTTCCGGAACCGTCCGACGTCATACCGGACAAAGGTCCCCGATGCAGCGAAGTTCCCGACTGCATTTCCCTGATCCGGCTGCGGGGGAACGTCCCCACCCGACCCGTGCACCGGACTTTCCTCCCTTTTTTCTCCTCCCCTTTTCGTCCCGACCAGAGCAAGGCCCGGTCCGGAAATCACGGAAGCTACGACGGATCGGGACTTCATCATATCGGACTGTACTAATAAAAGATAAAAATGAGCAGGGACTTAGCTTTCACCCAAGCCCCCCCATCGATACATGTCGAACCGGCAGTAGCGATGGCAAATGCTTGTCCGACACGTTCGTCGGCCTCCGCACACCGGACTACTTCGGGCGGTCCGCCCCGGTCCATGCTTATACGGTGAGAACAATTCCATTGCTCGACCGAGTTCAAATACAACGGAGAGAATGCCGCATGGCATCCTCTCCGTCTGTTTCGACCGTCCGGCGCTTCGACCGGAAGCGGGGCTATTTCGCGTAGCTGATCGACCGGGTCTCGCGGATCACGGTGATCTTCACCTGACCGGGATAGGTCATTTCGTCCTGAATCTTCTTGGCGATATCGTGCGAAAGGCTGTCGGCCTCCTGGTCGGAAATCTTTTCGCTGCCGACGATCACGCGCAATTCGCGACCCGCCTGAATGGCATAGGTCTTCATCACGCCGGGATAGGCCATGGCCATATCCTCCATTTCCTTGAGCCGTTTGATGTACGATTCCACGACCTCGCGGCGGGCACCCGGACGAGCGCCGGAAATCGCGTCGCAGACCTGCACGATGGGAGCGATGAGGTTCGTCATCTCGATTTCGTCGTGGTGCGCACCGATGGCGTTGGTTACCTCGGCCTTTTCCTTGAACTTCTCGGCCAGCTTCATACCGATGATGGCGTGCGGCAGTTCCGGTTCGTCGTCGGGCACCTTGCCGATGTCGTGCAACAGGCCGGCGCGGCGGGCCAACTTGGCATTCAGTCCCAGTTCGGCAGCCATGATGCCGCACAGATTGGCCACCTCGCGGGAGTGCTGCAACAGGTTCTGGCCGTAGGAAGAACGGTATTTCATCTTACCGATGAGTCGGATCAGTTCGGGATGGAGTCCGTGGATACCCAGGTCGATCGTCGTCCGTTTACCGGCTTCGATGATTTCTTCCTCGATCTGTTTCTGCACCTTGGCCACGACCTCCTCGATACGGGCGGGGTGGATGCGGCCGTCGGTCACCAGCTGGTGGAGCGCCAGACGGGCGATCTCCCTGCGCACGGGGTCGAAGCCCGAGAGGATAATCGCCTCGGGCGTGTCGTCCACGATGATTTCGACACCCGTAGCGGCTTCGAGCGCACGGATGTTGCGGCCCTCGCGGCCGATGATGCGGCCCTTGACCTCGTCGCTGTCAATGTTGAACACCGTGACCGAGTTTTCGATGGCGGCCTCGGTGGCGACGCGCTGGATCGTCTGCACGACGATCTTCTTGGCTTCCTTGCCGGCCGTCATCTTGGCCTCTTCCATCACCTCGTTCACGTAGGTCATGGCTTCGGTCTTGGCCTCGGCCTTCATGTTCTCGATCAGGATGTTCTTGGCCTCCTCGCTGCTCAGACCGCCGATCTGCTCCAGACGGACGTTCTGTTCCTTGATCTTGCGCTCCAGCTCCTCCTTGCGGTGCTCGATGTTCTGCATCTGCGACTCGAGACGGTTGCGCAGGGCATCCTGTTCCTTGATTTTCTTGCTGAGTTCTTCCTGCTGGCCCTGAAGATTGTTCTCGATCTGACGGGCACGCTGTTCGCTCTGGGCGATCTTCTGGTTACGCTCGTTTACGGTACGGTCGTGCTCGCTTTTGAGCTGGATGAACTTTTCCTTCGCCTGAAGGATTTTCTCTTTCTTGATCATCTCGCCGTCGGCCTCGGCCTTGCGGATAATCGCGTCGCAGCGGTTTTTCGCGGCACGGGCAGTCAGCCTGTACGCGGCGAAACCGGCGACGGCAGAAACCACGACGGCAAGTATCGCAATGATTACTACACTCATAATTTTGATAAAAGGTTAATATTCGTTTATTTAAATCGGTTTATTCCGACAGAGAGCACCCTCTCCGTCCGGGTCGTATCCATCCAAGGGCAATCGTATTCCGCAAGGTCCGGCGGAATGTCCGTTTCCCGGTTCTGTCCGCCGTCTGCTCCGGCCCGTGTTTTCGGACCGGCCGGGAGCACGGCCGAAAGTCGGACCTCTGCCCGGACAGCGTCCGCATCGGCAAATACGATCGCGTATAAAAAAATACCCGCATGGGATTCCTCTTTTCTGTTTGACGAAGCTCCGTATCGTCATGTGTGGGGCTGCCGTAAATCGCAAACGTCCAACGTCCCCCGGAGGGAAACTTTCCTCCGGAGAGGAAAGGTAAGGCCTGTTTTTGAAACACCTGAGCTTGACCCCAAGTTGTAATAATGTTGAGTTTCGCAAAGCTTAAAAGGAATCCATGCGGGATTTCATTCCTTCGTATCTGTATAAGAACGTCTCGTTCCCCCGCGGGGGACCATGTATCTATCGTTTCGGATCGTTCAGGTAATCGTCGATCTCCGTCCCGATCTGTTGCAGGCGGTTCATCTCATCGGTCAATTCCCGTGCCATTTCCAATCCGACCTTATCGACGGCGATCTGCAGCGCCGCCATGGCCAGATAGTCTTCGGGTTCGGCCATGAACCTCGTTTTGTAGACGGCGATCATCGAGTTGATATCCAGTGCCGCCTTGCGGTACTTCTCCTCCTCGGCCTGAGGAATGGTCATCGGGTATTCCTTACCGGCCAATTTGACGGATATTCTCCTCTTGCCTGCCATACAAACAACGTGTCACTCGAATTATCATTGTTCCGTCGCCGGAAGTCCAATAATTATTTATTCATCAATGCGATGCAACTGTCAATCTCCCGCAGTAGCCTATTGACGCGCAGTCTCGCTGCCCGGTTGTCCGCACGGTTTCCCGCGAAGGCGCCGGCCGTTTCGAGCGTCTTAACCCGCCGTTCGAGCGACCGGGCTTTTTCCTCGGTCTCCCGGTTACGGAGAATAAGTCCGTCGCGTTCTTCGGCCAGACGGTTCAGCTCCTCGCGGAGCCGTCTGTTGTCGTCGATGATCCGCCGGATCTTCTCTCCCAGCGAATCGATAAACGCTCTGTTGTCATTCATCACCGAACGGGGTTAAATACGTCCACTCAAAAGTAATCAATATTCCCGAATAAACAAAATTCCTACCGAAATCAATCACTCCGCGAGCACCCCGTACAGATCATAATCGTCTGCCTCCGTTATGCTTACCCGGAGAATCGTTCCCGGAGCCGGTTCTTCGTCCGTTTCGATGAGGATCTCGGTGTCCACCTCGGGCGAATCGTAACGGGTACGCCCCACGAGGAAACGGCCTTCCCGCCGATCTACGATAACTTCCTCGGTACGGCCGACCCGACGCTGGTTATGCTCGCGCGAGATGCGGTTCTGCAACGCCATGACGGCATCGGCCCGGCGGCGTTTGACCTCCTCGGGCACGTCGTCTTCCAGCCGCTCGGCCGAATAGGTGCCCTCCTCTTCGGAATAGGGAAACACGCCGAGGCGTTCGAAACGGACTTTTTCGACGAAATCGAGCAGTTCGGCAAAATCGGCTTCGCTCTCGCCCGGATAACCGACGAGCAGCGTCGTGCGCAGCGCGATGCCGGGCACCTCATGCCGGAGCTTTTCGATCAGGGCATAGGTCTGCGCCCGGTCGAGTCCCCGGCGCATGCTTCGCAGCTGGGCGTCGCTGATATGCTGGAACGGAATGTCGAGGTACGGGCATATCTTCTCCTCGTCGTGCATCGCCTCGATCACATCGTCGGGGAAATGCGCGGGATAGGCATAGTGGAGACGGATCCACCGGAGACCGTCGATGCGGCAGAGCCGGCGCAGCAGTTCGCCCAGCTTGCGTTCGCCGTAGAGGTCGAGTCCGTAATAGGTCGTATCCTGCGCGATGACGATCAGTTCGCGCACGCCCTTCGCGGCCAGCGCGCGGGCCTCGGCCTCGAGCCGTTCCATCGGCACCGACACATGGCGGCCCCGGATGAGCGGAATGGCACAGTAACCGCACCCCCAGTTGCAACCCTCCGATATTTTGAGGTAGGCGTAGTGTCCGGGAGTGGTGAGCATCCGTTCGCCGGTAAGCTCGTCCCGGTAACGGCCGCCGAGGGTCCGGACGATGGAGGCGAGATCGTTCACGCCGAAATATTCGTCCACCTCGGGAATCTCCTCCTGCAAATCCTTTTTATAGCGTTCGGCCAGACAGCCCATTACGAACAGGTGGTCGATGAGGCCCTCCTCCTTGGCCCGGGCGAAGCCGAGAATCGTGTCGATCGACTCCTCTTTGGCATCGCCGATGAAGCCGCAGGTATTGACGACCACGGCATCGACATCCGTATCGTTCGAATCGTAGACGACCTCGAAACGGTTGTCGCGCAATTGCGCCATCAGGTGCTCCGAATCGACCAGATTCTTCGAGCAGCCGAGCGTCACGACATTGATTTTTCTTTTCTTCAATCGGTTCATGGCGGCAAAAATACGAAGAAATCGCGTAAAAACGACAGCCGACCACCCGTCGGTTTCCCGCGCCGCACGCCGCGGAAGCAGGGAACCTCCCGGCATGTTCCGGACTATTTGACGATGACGCAGGAAACGACGCCCGGCCCGAGTATCCGGTCGAAAGCCTCTTTGAGCGCGCTCCGGCGCATGAAAACCTCGTTCCGGGCTACGGAGGAACTCAGGAAGACGAACAGCCGGCCGCCGGTCCTGACTTCGATCTTCGTCGTATAGGAAGCGATGACGTCGCCTACGAGACGGGGCCACAGATCGGGAATCTTCGCCTCGGCGATCTTGCGGGCGATCAGGGGCGTGGAGCTGAAAAAGTCGTTCAGCGCGTCGCCTATGCGGATGGGTTCGCGTCGTCTCATAGGATACGGATACGTCCGTCCTCGACATGGAACAGCGTATAGCTGCACCCGTTCTGCTGCAGGACGCCCTCCAGACGGACTTTGTTGCAATCGGTGATGAAAATCTGTCCGAACCGCTCCTGCGACACGATTCCGATCAGCCGCCCGACCCGCAGCATGTCGAGCTTGTCGAAAATATCGTCGAGCAGCAGGATAGGACGGACGGACAGTCGCGCAGCGACGATGTCGTACTGAGCGAGCTTGAGCGCCACCAGGAACGATTTCTGCTGTCCCTGCGAGCCGTAGCGCCGCAGCGGATAACCTCCGATGGCGATGCGCACGTCGTCGCGATGGACGCCGCAGGTCGTGAACTGGCAGATCCGGTCGCGCCGGCCCGCCTCGCGCAGAATGTCGGAGAACGGACGTTCGAGCAGTTCCGACCGGTAGGTCATCTCCACCTGCTCGCGGTCGTCCGACAGGGCGGCATAATAATCCGCCACGACGGGAGCGAGCTGCCCGACGAGCCGCCTGCGATGTTCGAAAACGACCGTACCCAGGGCGGCGAGCTGCATGTCGAACACCTCGAGCATCTCGTCGAATCCGCGCACGGACTGATCTTTGAGCAGCTTGTTTCGTTCGGCCAGCACGCGGTTGTATTTCACCAGCGTGACGAGGTATTCGCGGTCCAGCTGCGAGATGAACCCGTTGAGGTATTTGCGCCGCTCCTCGCCCGACTCGTTGATGAGCGAAGTATCCGCCGGAGAGACCGTCACGATAGGTATCAGCCCGATGTGGTCCGAAAGTTTGTCGTACTCCTTGCCGTTGCGGCAGAGTTTCTTGGCCGATCCCCTCTTGCAGGAACAGACGATACGTTCGGTGTGTCCCGCCGCATCGGCATAGACGCCGTCCACGAGAAACGAATCGCTGCCGTGCCGCATGCACTGGCCGTCGGAAAGACCGAAGGCGCTCTTGCACATCGACAGGTAGTGCACGGCGTCGAGCAGGTTGGTTTTCCCGGTCCCGTTGTCGCCCGCGAAGCAGTTGATCCGGGCCGAAAGTTCGATCCGGGCCTCTTCGAAGTTCTTGAAATCGATGAGCGAGAGTCGTTGGAGATACATGTTCGGGACAATTTGACGGACCCTCCGCAATCGGATGTCCGGAAGCCAAAGGTACGTTTTTTTTCGGAAAGGCCAATCCCGGCGACACCGTACAGGAGCCCCGTCGTCCGCTCCGCCTTCCCGCCGTGCCGAACACGGCACGGAAAACCGACGGACGGCCGGCGCTGTCTTTGCCGCAAATTTCGAGGAATAAATATGCCGAAAAAGTGTGTAATTCGCTAAAAAAAATTACTTTTGCAGTTCGATACGAATTTTAACTTTAAATTTTCAGAATAAATCATGGCAGAACAAAACAAACCGCAGACCGAGCAGGATCCCGAAGTAGCCATCGCATCGGCGATCGGGCAGTTCGAAGGTTTTATCATGAAAAACGGCCGTTCGCTGCTGATCGCGCTGGCGGTCGTAGTGATCGTGGTCGGAGGTTTTTTCGGATATAAATATCTGGTCGTGGCTCCTCGGGCCGAAAAAGCGGCGGCGATGATGTTCATGGCCGAACAGCAGTTCGCGGCCGATTCGTTCGACGTGGCGCTCAACGGAGACGGCAACTTCGCCGGTTTTCTGGACGTGATCGCCAAATACGGTTCGACACCGGCAGGCAACCTCGCCAAACACTACGCCGGCATCTGTTACCTGAAAGCCGGAGAGTACGACCGGGCACTGGAATACCTCGGCAAATATTCGCCCGAAACGGGCAGCGCTCCCGCAGCCCTCATCGCCGCGCAGAACTACGGTTTGCAGGGCGACGCGCTGGTTCAGACCGGCAAACTCTCCGAAGCCGTCAAACTGTACGAAAAAGCCGTCGCGACCGGCAAGAACGCCCTGACGGCCCCCTACTACCTCAAAAAATCGGGCGAGGTATACGAAAAGTTGGGCGATTTCGCCAAAGCGCTGGCCGCCTACAAAACGATCGGCACGGATTATGCCTCCAGCATGGAAGCCCGTGACATCCAGAAATACATCGGCCGCATCGAACAGCAGCAGTAAACGAATCATTCGAAACGATACGGAAAAGGTTGCCGCTGGATAGCCGCAACCTTTTTCGATTCCGCGCTTATCCGCATCCATGCGCCGTCCCGCGCGGACACCGGCCGACACACTCCCGCTTCGCCGTTCCGAGTCTCCTCCGACGGGGAACGGGCCGATTTCCGGACAGGCATCCTCGCGACAGACGTCGGCGGCAGGCGAGCCGGAAATCATACGTCCGGGAGACGGCAAATCGAAGCATATAAGCGCGTTCAATCCATCATCTACACTAAAAGCAATGGCTACAATTCACAAAAACCTTTCGCAGATCGACGGAACGTTACCTTCGGCGAAAGACATGAAATTCGGCATCGTCGTATCGGAATGGAATCCTCGCGTGACGGGCGCACTGCTCGAAGGTGCGGTCTCCACGCTCCGCAAGGCGGGATGCGAAGAGCACAACATCCTCGTCAAACAGGTTCCCGGCACTTTCGAACTGGCGCTGGGTGCCCAATATTTCGCCGAATACACGGATGTGGACGGCGTGATCGTACTGGGATGCGTCATTCAGGGCGAGACCCGTCACTTCGACTACGTGTGCCAGGGCGTTACGCAGGGCGTCACGCAGCTCATGCTGTCGTGGAACATGCCGGTAGCTTTCGGCGTACTGACGACCGACAACCTGCAACAGGCGCTCGACAGAGCCGGCGGCAAATACGGCAACAAAGGCGACGAAGCAGCCGTGGCGGCCATCCGCATGGTCGCCCTGCAAATCGAAATGGAGCCGGAAGAAAGCGAAGACAGGAAAAAGATCAACTGATCGGCCCGGAGTCTCAACGTGACAGCCGGTCGGCCCACTCGGCCTCGCGGAAACCGACCGACACGAAATCGGGACCGACGAGCAACGGCCTTTTGACGAGCATTCCGTCGGAGGCCAGCAACCCGACAAGCTGTTCGTCGGAGAGCGCCCCGATCCGGTCCTTGAGATTCAGCTCGCGGTATTTCGCTCCGCTGACATTGAAAAATTTCCGTACCGGAAGTCCGCTCCGTCCGATCCACTCCGACAGCTCTTCCGCGGAAGGGTTCTGCGAAACGATGTCGCGCGATTCGACTTCGACGCCCCGGCATTCGAGCCATCTGCGGGCTTTGATGCAAGTGGAGCACCGGGGATACTGAAGAAAAAGATATTTCATAACGAACATTCGTTTTAAAGTCTATTCCATACGGCATATCCGGACATCCGGGTATGCCGTTATTCATCGCAAACCTATAAGACATGCGATCGCACACGACGGCGATTTGCCCTTTTCCGCATTTCGTCCATGTTTCCGGATTTTTCCGAGACGAACGGACAGTGTCCCGCATCGGCTCGCAGTCGAAATCCGGAGCGAAGCGACGGAAAGAGGTATTTCCGCAAAAATAAATGTTTCTTCCGAAGTATCGGCGGCCGACAACGACAAGAAAGACATTTGCAGTCCGAAGCACGATGGTTCGGAAACCCCAATCACCGAACCGGCCGTCGCGGCTCGCGGTTATGAACCGCACATCCGAAAATACCCCTGTCCCGGAAAATACGGGCGGACTCGGGACTGCTCGTTCCGCGACACCCGAAGCGTCCGCACGACAGTCGTAGAAAACAGACGATTCCATCTTCTCCTTCACCGAGAAGACCTCCGCCCCCCCTTCCCCGCCTCCAGACGTATCGTCAGGTCGGTTCCCGTCTCGCTGAGAAAAGAGGAACATGCAAAAAACGACATTCCGCTTTTCGGCGATACCCGAAAACAGAATCGGGGAAGGGCATCCGCACATCCGGATACCGACAAAAAACACGAACCGGAAACCGAAACGATAACGTAGGCGTG
>UROX01000009.1 GCA_900549685.1 uncultured Alistipes sp. | reverse complement strand
ATGCCCCGCATCGACATCGATCCCGAAACGTTCGCCGTGACGGTGAACGGGGTGCATGTCTATGTCAAGCCGGCTGAAAAATTCCCGCTCGGCCAGCTCTACTGGTTCAGCTAAACCTTTTTCGGGAGTCGTCCCGTGCGAGGGCGACTCCCGAAATTCCATTACGAATACGAAAAAACCGACCGAATGAAAATCTACACCGAAATCACCGGCAACCTTCACGCGCCCGAATGGAAAAAGCGTGTAGCGGAAGCCGACGTCGAGTACCTCGATCTCGACCAGTGGACGGCCCAGAAAAGCCGTTTCGTCGTAAAGAGCGCCCGCGGCAACGAGTATGCCGTCGCGCTGGCCCGTCATTCGCAACTGCACGACGGCGACATCATCGAATACCTGCCCGAAGAGCGCCGTATCGTCGCGCTGCGCATCTGCCTGAGCGATGTGCTGGTGGCCGATCTCGGCGCGCTGGCGGCACAGAAGCCCGAAACCATCATCCACACGGCCGTCGAGCTGGGACACGCCATCGGCAACCAGCACTGGCCCGCCGTGGTCAAGGGAACCAAAGTCTACGTTCCGCTCACGGTGGACCGTAAAGTAATGGACAGCGTCATGCGTACGCACCGCATCGAGGACGTTGCGTGGTCGTTCCAGCCCGGATCGGAGGTGATCCCCTATCTGGCGCCTCACGAAATCCGACGCCTGTTCGGCGGCACCGGACCCGACAGCGATGTCCATCATCACCATCATCCCGAATACGAACATGCACATTAAGACCGAGCCTATGTCCAACGACGCGACCGAATTCATGCGGCTGCTCCAGTTTTCCGACTCGGCATTTCCCGTCGGCTCCTTCTCGTTTTCGAACGGTATCGAGACGGCTGCCGAAGAAGGACTCGTGCACGACGCCGCGACGCTCGAACAGTATGCGCACGACGTCGTCCGCCAAGCGGCTTTTACCGACGGCGTGGCCGCGTTGCACGCATACCGGTGCCGCGAACAGGGCCGTTACGACGGCATTCCCGAGGCCGACCGGTATGTGATCCTGTGCAAGATGAACGCCGAAGCCCGCCAGATGACGCTGCGCATGGGTAAGAAGCTGGCCGAACTCTCGCGCCGCATTCTCTCCGACGACCTCGTCGATCGCTGGCTCAGCGACATCGACGCCGGCCGTACGCCGGGGACCTATCCCGTGGCGCAGGGCATCCTTTTCGCCGCGTGCGGCATATCGGAGCGGGGACTCTTCTGTTCGCAGCAGTACGGCACGGCCAACATGGTGTTGAGCGCCGCGCTGCGTTGCGTGCGGGTCTCGCACTACGACACGCAGCGGATTCTGTTCGACATGAGCCGGCGGATCGACCGGATGTACGAGACCGCGAGCGAAATGGAGCTGGACGAAATGCATGCTTTCGCTCCGCAGACGGACATTCTGGCTTCGCTGCACGAAAAAGGAATCAAACGAATGTTTATGAACTAACCGATTAAAGACCGAAACGAATATGAATAACACTTGCAGAATAGGAATCGGCGGACCTGTGGGTTCGGGAAAGACGGCGCTCATCGAGGCCATTACCCCCCGCCTGCTCGATATGGGCTACAAAGTGCTTATCATCACCAACGACGTGGTGACTACCGAGGACGCCAAACACGTGCGGAAAATGCTCAAGGGCATTCTGGTCGAAGAACGGATCATCGGCGTCGAGACGGGCGCCTGTCCGCATACGGCCGTGCGCGAAGACCCCTCGATGAACATCGCGGCCGTCGAAGAGATGGAGGCGCGTTTCCCCGACGGCGACGTCGTGCTCATCGAGTCGGGCGGCGACAACCTGACGCTCACGTTCAGCCCTGCGCTGGTGGACTTTTTCATTTACGTGATCGACGTGGCCGCCGGCGACAAGATTCCCCGCAAGGACGGTCCCGGCATATCGCAGTCCGATATTCTGGTCATCAACAAGACCGACCTGGCGCCCTATGTCCATGCCGACCTGGAAGTCATGCGCCGCGATTCGGAGGCGATGCGTCCCGGTAAGCCTTTCCTTTTCACGAACTGCATGACGGGCGAGGGTATCGAGGAGCTGGTGGAACTTATCCGCCGCACGGCTCTTTTCGATATAGACCTCGACCGGAAAGAGGAAACACCCGCTGCCGTATGACGATGAATTTCGCGACAGCCAGAGAGATGCGCCCGTACCTCGCCGAACCGAAGGCCATGCCCGTCGGTTCGCCGGGGAAAACGGGTTATCTGCGCCTGGGTTTCGAACTCGACGCCGAGGGCCGCTCCGTCATGCGCGACTGGGAACGGCGTGCGCCGCTCATCGTGCAGCAGGAGCTCTACTTCGACGAGGCGATGCCCGAAATGCCCTGCGTCTATATCCTCTCGTCGGGGGGACCCAACGTGGACGGAGACCGTTACGAACAGAACTTCACCGTCCGCCGCGACGCCTACGCCCATATCTCGACGGGCGCGGCCACGAAACTGGCCGAGATGCGCCACAACTATTCGGGCCTGCGCCAACGCTTCGAGCTCGAAGAGAACGCCTATCTGGAATACCTTCCCGAACCGACCATCCCGTGCGCCCATACCCGCTTCATCGCCGACACAGAAATCCGCATCGCACCTTCGGCGACGCTTTTCTACTCGGAGATCTACATGAGCGGACGCAAATATTTCCGCGACGGCGAACGGTTCCGCTACGACATCCTCTCGGTCTGCACGCGGGCCGAACGCCCCGACGGCGAACGGCTTTTCCGCGAGAAGTTCGTCGTCCGACCGGCCGAGCATACACCCGCGACGTTGGGCGTCATGAACGGCTACGACGTCTTCGCCAACGTGATCGTGCTGACGCCCTCCGAGCAGGCCGACCGTATCTACGAGCGGACGGAGGCCTTCATCGACCGCGACCGGAAGCTGGCGGCCGGCATCACCCGCCTGCCGGGCGACTGCGGGCTGCTCTACAAGGCGCTCGGCGAAGAGACCGGGCCCGTGAAACGACTCGTCAGGGAATTCTGCTCCACTGTGCGGATGCAGGTCAAGGGCAAACCTCTGCCCGAGGAGTTCCCGTGGCGATAACCGACGAACGTAAAACACTGTAAAACATTTTCGACGATGGCAAATACGGCAGCCGGCATGAGACGATCCGGCGACGACTCTTTCGAATTCATCCGCTCGCTGCTGCGCGGCGCGGGACAGGTCATGTTTCAGAACAGCGCATGGACGGGACTGCTCTTCCTGTGCGGCATATTCTGGGGCGCCTATGCGACGGACTCGGGTCTCGTGGCCTGGGGCGCTGTGCTGGGGCTGGCGGTATCCACCCTCACGGGGCGTCTGCTCGGTCTGCCGGAGGCGGACGGACGGCAGGGACTGTGGGGCTTCAACGGCATTCTCGTGGGATGCGCCTTCCCCACGTTCATGGGCCATACCGTATGGATGTGGCTGGCGCTGGTGCTTTGCGCCGCGCTCACCACATGGGTACGCACCGGATTCAACAACGTTATGGCGCCGTGGAAAACGAACTCGCTCACCTTTCCGTTCGTTTTCTGTACATGGATGTTCCTGCTGGCCGCCCGCGCCATGCACGGTATGCCGCCTGCCCACATGTCCGATCCGGGACTTCCGGGGGACTTCGTGTCCGTGGCGCATCCCTCTTTCGGTCTGCTCGTCGAGGGCTGGCTCAAAGGTATCGCGCAGGTTTTCCTGATCGACTCGTGGGTGACGGGACTGCTGTTTCTCGTCGGACTGTTGCTTTGCGACCGCTGGGCCGCGTTGTGGGCTGCCATCGGTTCGGCGCTGGCCGTGCTGACGGCCGTGGCGCTGAAAGCCTCGGGGTCCGACATCGCCGAAGGATTGTACGGTTTCAGCCCTACGCTGACGGGTATCGCTCTGGCGACGGTGTTCTATAAACCCGGTCTCCGGTCGGCGCTGTGGGCCGTGCTGGGTATTCTGGTCACCGTGTTCGTGCAGGCGGGCATGAACGTGCTGACGACTCCGCTGGGCATTGCCACGCTGACGGCTCCCTTCTGCATCGTTACGTGGCTGTTCCTGCTGCCGCTCATCCGGTTCGACGAGGAGCGCAAACCCGACCACTCGAACTGGAACGCCGAAAACAAGACGCATCTGAAACCCGCCTCCGCGCATCCGGACGATGAGTGGTAGGCGCTTCGTCGGGGCGGAAACGCTTGTACGCAGCCGTCCGTCTCCGGCGAGCCATGTCGTAAAAACAACCGATTTCAGCGAACCAACTTCAAAAGACCGAACGTATGCACATGTCCGACGCATTGGTTTCCCCGCCGGTTTTCGCCGTTACGGGAGCCGTGTCGCTGGCCCTGCTGGGCACAGCGATTCTGAAAGTGAAGCGCCGCAGGGACGATGACGGAATGTCCGCACAGGGCGAACGTCTCGTGCCGCTCATGGGTGTGATGGGCGCTTTCGTTTTCGCCGCACAGATGATTAATTTCTCGATTCCCGGAACGGGTTCGAGCGGCCATATCGTGGGAGGCCTTCTCCTTTCGGCCGTACTGGGTCCCTGGGCCGCTCTCGTCACGCTCGCCTCGGTGCTGGTGATCCAGTGCCTGGTCTTCGCCGACGGCGGTTTCATGGCGCTGGGATGCAATATACTCAATATGGCCGTATGCTCGTGTCTGGTGGCCTATCCGTTGGTTTTCCGGCCGCTCGTGCGCGGCGGCATGTCCACGGGACGTATCTTCGCTGCTTCGCTGCTCGCTTCCGTCGTCGGTCTCGAACTCGGCGCGCTGGCCGTGACGGCCGAGACCGAGCTGTCGGGCGTCACGGCGTTGCCGACGGACCGGTTTCTGCTGTTCATGCTGCCGATCCATCTGCTCATCGGGATCGGCGAAGGATTGGCTACGGCCGCCGTGCTGTGTGCGATACGCAAATACAGACCCGAGCTGCTGATCGACATCCGCCGGGCCGGCTCTCCGTCGAAGGTCTCATGGGGCAGGGCGCTCGCCGGGCTGTCGCTGGCGGCATTGCTGCTGGGCGGGTCGTTCTCGTGGATCGCCTCGTCGGACCCCGACGGACTCGAATGGTCCATCTCCCGCACGACGGGCGGGGACGAGCCTGAAACGGCGGACGATCCGCTGCACCGCCGGGCTGCTTCACTTCAGCGCACTACAGCCCTGATGCCCGATTACGATACCTCGCTGGCCGGAATCGTCGGCAGCGGAGCGATTCTGCTCGTCGTCTTCGGCGTTTCCTGTCTGTTCCGACCGAGCCGCCGAAACTTATGAAAGACCGGTTGCAGAACGCCCTGTATACGCTCGACGAGCTGGAACGTTCCGAGCGGTCGGAGAGTCCGCTCCACACCGTCGATCCCCGGGCCAAGCTCGTCGTGACGACGGTTTTTCTCGTGACGATGCTTTCCGTCCCGCTCCAGCGGCTCTCGGAGCTGTTGCTCTATTTCGTTTTTCCGCTCGTCCTCTCGTCCGCCGGCGGCTTGAGCTACGGACGGCTTTTCCTCCGTTCGCTCTTCGTACTGCCGTTCGTGGCATTGGTGGGACTGTTCAATGTCTTTTATGACCGGACGCCGGTTTTCTATGTCGGTCCGGTGGCCGTCACCGAGGGGTGGATCGGTTTCGCGTCGATCCTGCTGCGCGGACTGCTCTCGGTGCAGGCCCTGTTGCTGCTCGTCCGTACGACAGGCTACTACCGTCTCTGCCGCAGTATGCAGCGGATGGGGATGCCGTCGCTCTTCGCCGCGCAGCTGCTTTTCGTCTTCCGTTACCTGCGGGTACTCCTCGAGGAGTGTTTCCGCATGAGACGTGCCCGCGATGCCCGCGGTTACGGACGTGCATCCTATCCGCTCCCGATGTGGGGAACTTTCGTCGGCGAGCTGATGATCCGCACCTTCGACCGGTCCGAGTCCGTTTACCGAGCCATGCTCGCACGGGGATTTACCGGCCGCATTCCCGACTGTTCCGTCCGGGAAGAGTCCCGCTGGCGATTTCGCGACAGCGCCTTCGTCGCACTGTGGTGCGCCGCATTCGTTTTCATGCGCCTGTGCGGCCCGGTCGAGACCTTCGTCCGGACGCTGGGCGGACCTTCATTCTTTCACTGATCCTATGAGCCATCACTATCTTCAGTTCGACGACGTACACTATGCCTATCCCGACGGTCACGAGGCGCTGCGCGGCATCACGTTCCGCATCACGCACGGCGAGCGGGTCGCTCTGGTGGGCATCAACGGCGCCGGCAAATCGACGCTGTTGCTCCATACCGACGGTCTTCTGCTGCCCGACCGGGGACGCATATCGGTAGGCGGTATCGAAATCACGCGCAAGACGCTGCCCCGCATCCGGCAGACGGTCGGCTTGGTCTTTCAGGATGCCGACGACCAGCTTTTCATGCCTACGGTCGAGGAAGACGTGGCTTTCGGCCCCTCGAACATGGGGCTTACCCGCGAGGAGATCGCTTTGCGTGTCACGCGGGCGCTCGAAGCCGTGGGGGCCGAGTCGCTCCGGCACGTTTCGCCCCATCGGCTTTCGGGAGGGCAGAAAAAGAGCGTGTCCATCGCGACGGTCCTCTCGATGGAACCCTCGATTTTGGTCATGGACGAACCGACCTCGAACCTCGATCCGCATGCCCGTCGTCAGGTGATCGACCTGCTTGCCCGTTTCGACCATACGATGCTCATCGCCACGCACGACATGGATATGATTCCCGAACTCTGTCCGCGCACGATCGTGATGAAGGACGGACGGATCGTGGCCGACGGTCAGACGGCGCGTATTTTCGGCGACCGGGCGCTTGTCGAAGCCTGCGGACTCGAACAGCCGCATGCCATGCGTGCGCCGGCCGGCTTTCCTGCGTATGTTTCCTGAGCGTGCGGGCCGAAACCGTTTGTCCGGACCGGTTCCGGATTTTTCTTCATAGGAGGTAGTTCGCACGGGCCGGTCTTTTGCCCGTCGATGGATATGATTCAGGGCGGTCGTGCGACATATGTGTCGCACGACCGCCCTGATTTATTGTTCCTGCATCCGTTTTTGCGGGTTCTGTTTAGTGTTTTTTATTGGCCCCTGCCGGGTCGATAGCAGAAACTGCCGTCCGGGAAGCCGTCGCGTCCGCTTTTGCAGGGACGGGAATGTCGCGCACCCGAAAAGGCGGTCCCGTTTTCGTTTTTTAGCGGTCGTGGCGGAGTTCGGGTTTGTGTGCCGGACCGCCGTAGGGCAGGACCTTCCGGCCCACGAAGGCCGTGACGGCGGCGCCTGTGAGCTGTACGGCGATCGTCACGGACAGCACGGCCGTCATGCCACCCCATTCGAGCAGCATAGGGATGAACAACACGCCGAGCACGGCTCCCGCCTTGCCGAAGGCCGCCGCCAGTCCGCTGCCCGCACCGCGTTCGGCCACCGAATAGATCTGCGGAGGAATGATAAACGTCATCAGATGGGGACCTGCGTTGAGGAACAGTTCGAAAATCATGAATCCCGCCAGGGAGACCCATACCGGCCAGTGGAGTTCGTGACCCGCGAGCAACAGGCCCATCCCCGCCGCACAGAGCAGGAATCCCCACGTCTGCGTGCGGACGTGGTACCATCGATTGACCAGAAACAGCCCCAGTACGAAGCCGGCCAGCACGAAAAGGTTGATATAGACGCTCAACCGTACCGAAGAAGCGATATGTCCCAGCGGCCCTTCCGCTGCTGAACCCAGTCCCAGCGACATGATGAGCACGGGCATGAATACTCCGATACCGTAAACGCCCAAACCTTCGCAGGCCCACGGCACGCCGCTGAAGACCACTTTCTTCAGGTTGTCGCGGCGGAACAGTGCGCTCCACGACGCTTTGGGCGTTTCTTTCTGCGCGTTCCGGGTCTGCAACTCGCCCGTCACGACATCGGGTCCCAGAAAATACCTTACGGCCCGTTGCGCTTCGTCCGTGCGTCCGTGGGCGAGCAGCCAGCCGGGACTCTGCGCAAAACGGATGCGGCACAGCAGCATGACGACCGCCAGCACCGAGATGAGCAGCAGCAGGCTGTTCCAGTGCGCCGCGTCGCGCCACAGATCGAGCAGATAGACGCACACCAGTGCGATGAGCACGTTGCCCACCGACGACGAGGCCTTGGCCACGCCTACCATGAGCAGCCGCCAGCGACGCGGCATGATTTCGGAGATGTAGTCGGAATCGAGGCTGTATCCTCCGCCGATGCCCATTCCCATCAGGAACAGGGCGATGACCAGCGAGGGCAGATTGTCCGAGAAAAAGGCGAACAGCGACGCTCCCAGAATGATGGCCGGGCAGAGCCGGAAGAAGAACAGATAGCCCCTGCGGTCGCTCAACGCCCCGAACAGGACCGAGCCGACCATGATACCGACGAGGCTCGTGGCGGCTACGGCTCCCTGGGCCAGCGACGAAAGCTCGGGGTGGCGTACGAGCTGGATCATCGGCAGGACGATTCCGACCAGTGTCGAGAGCCCGGCACCGGTCACCTGACCGAGCGAAGCCACGATGAGCACTTTGAAGTGTCCCCAGCGCAGCGGCATGGTGTCCATGTCCACCGGTCGGCCATCCTTGTTCTCGCCCATGCGGAGCAGCCGCTGCCGGAAACGGTTCCATCGTTCGATGACCCACAGCAGGCCGATGCCGACCCCGACGCCCGCCGCCGATTCGAAAAAGCGCAGCATACAGTTCATAGCCGGGTCGATATGCGAGTTCATCTGCGAGACGAGCATGATGATGACCAGCGTGATCGTCGCGATGCGGCCGTTTTTATAGATGTCGAGCCACATGCAGATCATTTCCAGCACGAACACGGCCAGCAGCATTCCCACCACCGAAAACGGCAGCGACGACAGGTAGATGTAGGCGATCAGCGCACCCAGAAACGTACCGAACACCCGTATCAGGCCCGGCCGGAGCGATTCTTTGTAGCCGGGCGACTGCAACACCACGATGACCGAGGTGCAGGCCAGCATGGCGCCCATCCAGCGCGAAGGCGCATGCAGCGTGCCGGTGACGTACATGCCTGTCAGGTAGGCGAGCAGAATGCCCATGCACGACACCAGCAGGACGAAAGGATGGATGCGCGACATGGTGTTGCTCACGCGCTGCCGGATCGATCCCGCTTTGTTTTTCATAGACGAATCGTGTTTTCCTGCCTCAAAACAAGAAACGCGCCGAAACGGCCGGTATCTTGTCCATCTCCGGTCCGACGATGCGTGGTGTCAGGTACATCGCGTCTCGTCGCCGCACGGAGAACGGACGGTTGCGGGAGGACGACGCTCGGACCCGATACGGACGGTCCGTATCCGAATATACTCCGATTTCCGGATGTGTACGGTGCGACTTGCTCCCGGTTTCGATGCGCCTTCCATTTTTACGATTGTGTATGGAGAGGCCTTGCGAAAGCGAAACGGCCATATGTTTCCGGCCTTCCGGCTGTCGCTTCGGGAGAGATTGTACAGGAGAAAACATCTCCGTAGTATACATCTGCGAGGCGGGAATGCCGATTCTCCTATCCCGCAATCCGGTTTTATCATCGAACCGTCCATGTCCCGATGACCGGAATACCCCAATGACATTCGATATGCAGGGTAAGTTCTTCTCGGAATTTTCTCTGGGAAGAGAGTTCCGTCATATCTCCACCATTCCGGGCGAAATGGAAGGCTAATTGCGATCTGCGATTAAGATTTCCTAAGCGTCGCATAGGCGACCCTCGATATGTTCCGGAGCACCGGTCTGTATTTTCATGGGGTAAGATTTGGAAATTATAAGTCGGTGAAAATCCTGTCGGATAAGGTCCTGCGTTCTTTCCGATGTGTCTCGGAAGCCGATGATGGCGGTTATGCAAAGGTCGGTGCGTTAATGTTTTGGAATATGGAGATGAATAATTCGGACGGGTGGATTTCGAGGCGGGGAAATCCGCGTCCCGTTCCGTCCGGTCGGCGGAGTCTGTATCCGTTGTGTCGCCGCCTGTCAGAGCCGAATCTCTTCCAGAGGGTCCCAGAAGATCCGGCGCCAGTTCACGACACGGTCGTCCGAGACGTGGACGCCTTCGGCTTCGAGCAGGTCGCTCATCCGGTGCGGGGTATCGAATGCGTGCCGTCCGGAAAGACGGCCCTGGCTGTCGGTGACGCGGTGGGCGGGAATGTCCGGATCGCTGCACCGTCCCATGATTCGGCCTACCATGCGCGAGTGATGCGGACGGCCCAATGCCCGGGCGATCGCTCCGTAGGAGGTGATCCGCCCCGGCGGTACGGTGGCTACGATGTCGTAGACCGCTTGTGCGAATTCGCTATAATCCGGTTTGTCCATGGCTCGTTCGGTATGTACGGTTCGGTCATTGCCTGTTTCGATGTCGGAGTCTATGTCCGTATTTCCCGGCTCCGGCGACTGTCGTTCGCGGTCGGGAACCGTGTGTTTTCGGACCGGTCTTCTTGTGTTTGACAGGCGTGCTTGCTATTTCCGTACCAGCAGCCACTGAATGAAAGCTCCCAGGGCGAGGGGAATTAGACGGTTCAGCACCGTGTCCAGTGTCGTGTCGGGCAGCAGGGCCGTCAGCACGGCCACCGTCACTCCGCACCACACGGCCATGACGCTCCGTTCGGGATTGCCCGTTCCCATGCCCAGACTTACGGCCAGACAGAATCCGGTGGGGACCATCAGTCCGTAGCGGATCCACAGTTCATACGGATAATCGTCGGGCAGCCACTGTCCCCAGTAACGGTGCCAGACGATCAGCGCCCCCATGCAGAGGCAGGCGAAAATGTATTCGAGCCGGGTGGAAAATTTCATGGACGTCGATTTTAGAACTCCGTACAGACGGCAAATTTAGTCATAGATTTCGAAATCCCGTATCGGGGCGTTTCGTCCGTATATTTCCGGCCGGAGCGGCTCCCCGTCTGTTCGGTACGTGTTCCGGCGATGGAACGGACTCGGGAAAACGTCGCGCGGATCATCCAGTCTGGCAATATCTCCGGGCGGGAAAACGTTCCGAAAAGCAGGGATGTGCGTCGTCCGGATACGGAGTGCCGGCTCCGGGCGGCAGGGTTGCCCGCCGGACGCGGTTCCTGCTTATTCGGCGGGCGTTTCGGGGATGGAGGCCTGCGGTTCGTGCGGACCTTATGTGTCAGCGCCCTGGATCGGAGAATATGCGTTCAGCATCCTTCCCTGTCGCCGATAAGTTCGTAACGGTCCGTTACTTCGAGGAATTCCGTCTGCGGATGATGGGCCTCGAGGTAGGCGAGGATGTAGTTCCTCGTGTCGCCCGTAATCGGTTCGCCGGTGGGCGGATAGAGGTTATAGACCACTTTGGCTACTTCGATTCCTCTATTGCGGCAGGCTTCGAGGCTCAACAGCGTGTGGTTGATGCTGCCCAGCCGGGGCGAGGTGACGAGAATGACGCTCAGACGGTGTTCGGCGATGTAGTCGATCGTGTTGTACAGGCCTTTCAGCGGGACGAACAGTCCGCCGGCGCCTTCGAGCAGTACGATGTCGTATTTGCGGAGCAGTTTTTCCGTGCTTCGGGTCGCGAGGCTCAAATCCAGTTCCCGTCCGTCGATGGCGGCGGCCAGATGGGGCGAGGCCGGATAGGTGAACACCAGGGGACAGGTCGTGCCGTCGAGGTCTTCGGGCAGCAGTCCGCAGCCCATGATGCGCCGGTGGGTTTCGATGTCTTCCGAGATTTCGCGGCATCCCGTCTGGACGAATTTCTGGGTGATGACGCTCAGTCCGCGTGCCGTCCATTCGCGGGCCAGCGTACCGGTAACGATGCTTTTTCCTGCATCCGTGTCGATGCCCGTGACGAAATAGACCTTTTTCATAGCTGAGAGGAATAAAATATTTCGTTCCAAAAGTAGTACCTTTGTCCAACGGATACAAATAAAAAAAGAGAATGAAAATCGACGATTTGGAACAAGAACTGGCCGGGGGCTACCGTTTGGATTACGACGGCACGCTCGAACTGTTGCGCACGACGTCCGACGACGAACTCTGTGCGCTGGCCGGGAGACTCCGCACCCGCTATCAGGGGAAACGGTTCGATACCTGCTCGATCATGAACGCCCGGAGCGGCCGTTGCAGCGAGGACTGCAAGTGGTGCGCCCAGTCCCGATACCACAAGACGGCCATCGACGTCTATCCGCTGGTCGATGAAGAGGCCGCCTGCAAGGAAGCGCGGCACAATGCGGGAAAGGGCGTGCGGCGTTTTTCGCTCGTGACGAGCGGCCGGACGCTTTCGGAGGACGAGACGGAGCGGATCTGTTCGATCTACCGGCGTATTGCCGCCGAGACGGATATTTCGCTGTGCGCCTCGCTCGGTCTGCTGGATCGGGAACAGTTGCGGCGGCTCCGCGAGAGCGGCGTGAAGCGTTACCATTGCAATCTGGAGACGGCGCCGTCGTTTTTCCCGACGCTCTGTTCGACGCATACGACCGGGGAGAAGCTCCGGACCATCGCATGGGCGCGCGAGGCGGGGCTGGAAGTCTGCTGCGGAGGAATCATCGGCATGGGCGAGTCGGAGGAGCAGCGTGTGGAATTCGCTCTGGCCGTGCGCGATACGGGTGCCGTGTCGATTCCGGTGAACGTGCTCAACCCGATTCCGGGGACGCGGCTCGAGAATCTCCCTCCGCTGACCGACAGCGAGGTGCTGCGCACGATGGCCATGATGCGTATCGTCAATCCCGAGGCCGACATCCGGCTGGCCGGGGGACGCAACCGGATCAAACATCTCGAAGCCCGTCTGTTCGCCTGCGGGGTGAGCGCCTCGATCGTGGGCGATCTGCTGACGACCGCCGGATCGGATATCGACACGGATAAAGCGATGTTGAAAAACATGGGTTTCGAGCTTTGATGTGTTTAAATTCTTGAATATTTGTGAATATTCATTGTGTTTGTGTAGTTTTGTAACGCGAAGAGAAGGATGAATGCGAGAGGGTGGATGATCGCTTGGCTGGGCTGCCTGTTCGTCTGCGTGGGTGCGGCGCAGGTGCCGGCGTTGGAATTTACGGGAGCTGTGTACGATTTCGGGACGATCCGCGAGGAGGACGGGCCGGTTTCGCACGATTTCGAGTTTACCAACACGGGAAAGATTCCGTTGGTGATCGAGCGGGTCGAGGTCTCCTGCGGATGTACGACGCCCCGTTACGACCGCGAACCCGTCCGTCCGGGCGGCAAAGGTACGGTCCGCATCACGTTCCATCCCGAGGGTCGTCCCGGCGCGTTCCGCAAGGATATAACCGTCCATAGCGGCGGCGGAAAGGTCCGGCACACGCTGACTATCGCGGGCGAAGTGACGCCCCGACCGCAGTCGTTGAACGAAATGTATCCTCTGCGCAGCGGAGAGCTGATGTTCTCGTCCAGTCGGGTGAATCTCGGCTATGTGCCGAGGGGAACGGTGAAGACCTCGTCCATCGAGTACTATAACGCTTCGTTGCAGCCGTTGTCGCTTGCGGTCGTGTACCGCGACCGCAAACCGTATTTCGACGTCTCCCTGTCGGAAGAGCGGCTCGCTCCGGGCGGAAAAGGCGTTATGACCGTCGCGTACGATTTGCGTGAGAGCGATTGCTGGGGCGTGCTGAACGAGCGGTTCTCGCTGATGGTCGGCGGAAAGGTCGATACGACCGTTTTTTCCGCTTCCGGCGTCGCCACCGAGGATTTCTCGCAGATGACCGCAGCCGAAACGGACGATGCGCCCCGGGCCTCTTTTTCCTCGCAGTATTACAGCTTCGGCGTCCAGAAGGCGGGGGAAAAACTACGGCGGGAGTTCACGCTGACCAACGAAGGACGCACGCCGCTGACGATTCGCGACATGAAGGCCGGACCGAGGATATCCTCGACGCTCGATGCTTCGCGGACGGTCGCTCCGGGCGAGTCGGTCGCATTCGTCGTGACGCTCGATACGAAAGGCGCTCCGGCGGGCCGGCTGATGGACCGCATCGTGCTCATCGTGAACGATCCGTCGCGACCCATGCGCGAAATCCGTCTGGCGGCCAATATCGCCGAACGTTGAGCGGAGAGGCCACAACGAAAGAAAGACCAAACGACAAATAGATAAGAAACAAGAAAATGTATCGAATTTTAAAGAAAGAGCTGCTCGCGCCGAATATTTATCTGATGAATATCGAGGCTCCGCGGGTGGCCCGCTCGGCCCGGCCGGGACAGTTCATCATCGTCCGGCTGGATGAGAAAGGGGAGCGGATTCCGCTGACCATAGCCGACTATGACGCCCAACAGGGATGGGTGACCATCGTAACGCAGACGGTGGGTTATTCGACGAAAAAACTGTGCGAAATGGAGGTCGGCGACGCTCTGGCCGATTTCGCCGGTCCGCTGGGCCGTCCGTCCGATTTCGTGCACGAACCCGTCGAGGCGCTGCGTTCCAGGAAAATCCTGTTCGTGGCCGGCGGCGTGGGAACCGCTCCGGTCTATCCGCAGGTCAAATGGCTGGCCGAGCACGGTGTGCAGGCCGACGTGATCGTAGGGGCCAAGAACAAAGATACGCTGATCTTCACCGAACGGATGGAAGCCGTGGCCGGCAATCTTTACGTGGCTACCGACGACGGCAGCGCCGGATTCCACGGACTGGTGACGGACCTGATCCGCGATCTGATCGACAAACAGGGTAAACATTACGACGAGGTGATCGCCATCGGGCCGATGATTATGATGAAATTCGTCGCCGCCACGACGCGCGAGTACGGCATCAAGACAATCGTGAGTCTCAATACGCTGATGGTGGACGGTACAGGGATGTGCGGGGCCTGCCGCGTGACGGTGGGCGGAAAGACGCGTTTCACGTGCGTGGACGGACCCGAATTCGACGGACACGAAGTCGATTTCGACGAAGCGATGCGCCGTCAGGGCATGTACCGCACCATCGAGAGCCGCAAGGCGAAAATCGAGCAGGAAAGGGCCGAAGGGCATGTCTGCAAGGTGGGTCTCGACCGTTAATTACGAATCCGAACCGTGCGTTCCGTCGGACGTGCGTTTTTAGAAGCAAAAGCAATGGCAAACAAAATACCCCGCGTTCCCGTCCGGGAACAGGACCCTCTGGTGAGGGTCACCAATTTCGAAGAGGTCTGTCACGGTTACGACCTGCACGAGGCCCAGCTCGAAGCGAGCCGCTGTCTGGGCTGCAAGAAGCCGCGCTGCGTGGAACACTGCCCCGTGTCGCTGCGCATACCGCAGTTCATCGAACGGGTGCGCGAAGGCGATTTCGCCGAGGCCGCCCGCATCATTTCGCTCGACAGCTCGCTGCCGTCGGTCTGCGGCCGCGTGTGTCCGCAGGAGACCCAGTGCGAGGGTGCCTGTGTGCTGGGCGTCAAGGGCGAAGCGGTCGCTATCGGCAAGATCGAACGCTTCGTGGGCGACTGGAGCCTCGCCAACGGAGCGGAAGCCGCCGCCCCGGTCGAGCCGAACGGCAAGAAAGTGGCCGTGATCGGCAGCGGACCCGCCGGTCTGGCCTGTGCGTCGGATTTGGCTAAGATGGGCTACGGCGTCAAGATTTTTGAGGCGCTGCACAAGGCCGGAGGCGTGTTGCAGTACGGTATCCCCGAATTCCGTCTGCCTAAGGACGAGATCGTGGCCCGCGAGATCGAGAATGTCGAACGACTGGGCGTGGAGATCGAGACCGACGTGATCGTCGGCCATACGGTAACGGTCGATTCGCTGCTCGACGAAGAGGGATATTCGGCCGTCTTCATCGGGTCCGGAGCGGGGCTGCCCCGTTTCATGGGTATTCCCGGCGAGAATTTCAACGGCGTGTTCTCGGCCAACGAGTTCCTGACGCGGGCCAACCTGATGAAGGCCTATGACGACCGGTACGATACGCCGATCTATGTTGGACAGCGTGTCGTCGTCGTGGGCGGCGGCAACGTGGCGATGGATGCGGTGCGGACGGCTGCCCGTCTGGGTGCGCAGGCCCACATCGTCTACCGCCGCAGCGAGGCCGAGCTGCCCGCCCGTGCCGAGGAAGTGCACCATGCGCGGCAGGAGGGGATCGTTTTCGATATGCTGACCAACCCCGTCGAAGTGCTGGGCGACGAGAAAGGCTGGGTGCGCGGTATCCGTTGCGTGCGGATGGAGCTGGGCGAACCCGATGCTTCGGGCCGTCGGTCGCCGGTGGCCGTGCCGGGATCGGAGTTCGACATCGAGTGCGACGTGGTCATCATGGCGCTCGGTACTTCGCCCAACCCGTTGATCGCTTCGACGACGCGGGGGCTGGAGACCAACCGTCGGGGCTGTCTGGTCGCCGACGAGGAGAAAGGACAGACCTCGCGCGAGGGAATTTTCGCCGGCGGCGATGCCGTGACCGGAGCCGCCACGGTTATCCTCGCGATGGGTGCCGGACGCAAGGCAGCCCGTGCAATCGACGAATATATCCGGAGTCGGAGCTGATTCCGAACCTTCCGATACGAAAAACGGCTGCCCGGTCATCCTCGGGCGGCCGTTTTTCGTATGCGGATTTTCGGAGAAGAACGCACGGATGATGCGGGCAAAAAGGGGAAACGGTTTCGGATCGTTCTGTCCTGTCGGTCGGTTGCCGGATGCTTCCGATAAACGGGATGTTTGCGGTTCCCTGCCGCGGTCTCGTTTCCGCCGCGGTCTCGTTTCCGCCGTGACCTCGTCCGAGCCGGACGGATCGGAGGTTCGGTCGGGACGGATCGGGTCCGGTGCGGTCTGCGGTCCGGAAGGCGGTCTTTTCGTGCCTCGTGTTCGGCCGCGGATTCCGAGAATGTTCCGGTTGTGGCATACGGACAGTTAATGACAGGCTGTTTCGTCGGTGTCTGTGGAATTGCCGTCGGAAAAACGTATCTTTGCCTTCGGTGCGAACGATAATCCGATAGCGTATGAAGAACGATCCGTTAGCCGATTTTAGGACCGTCCGTCTCGACGACGAGGCGGCGGAAGTGGTGATTTTGGACCAGACCCGTCTGCCGGACGAAACGGCGTATGTGCGGTTGCGCACGGCAGAGGATATTTACGAGGCGATTTACCGACTCCGGGTGCGCGGGGCGCCGGCCATCGGCGTGACGGCGGCCTACGGCATGTATGTCTGCTGCCGGAGAGCCGGTGCGGCGGCGGACGGTTTCGACGGTTTTCTGCGGATGTTTCGCCGCACGGCCGAATATCTGGTTTCGTCCCGGCCCACGGCGGTCAATCTGAAAGCCGCCGTCGAGCGGATGGAGCGTTGCGTGCTGCGGTGTCGCGATCTTTCTCCGGAGGATTTGCTCGAACGGATGCGCCGTGAAGCCGATGCGATCCGCGACGAGGATGCCGCGGCCTGTCGCCGGATAGGGGAGTACGGCCTGTCGCTGCTCCGGCCGGGCATGGGGCTGCTGACGCATTGCAACGCCGGGCATCTGGCCGCCTCTGAATACGGGACGGCGCTGGCTCCGATCTATACGGGCTTACGTGCAGGATACGGATTCAAGGTCTATGCCGATGAGACGCGCCCCCTGTTGCAGGGTGCCCGGCTCACGGCCTGCGAGTTGCAGCGGGCGGGTGTGGACGTGACGCTTATCTGCGACAACATGGCCTCGCTGGTGATGAGCCGGGGATGGGTGCAGGCCGTGCTGGTCGGGTGCGACCGCGTGGCGGCCAACGGCGATGCGGCCAATAAGGTCGGGACGTCGGGGCTGGCCGTGCTGGCCCGTCATTACGGCATTCCGTTCTATGTGCTCGGTCCCGTTTCGACAATCGACATGGAGTGTCCCTCCGGCGAGCGGATCGTCATCGAAGAGCGTGCGCCCGAAGAGGTGACCGAAATGTGGTATGCCCGGCGGATGGCGCCCCGCGACGTGAAGGTCTACAATCCGGCTTTCGATGTGACGCCGCACGAACTCATTACGGCGATCATCACCGAGCGGGGCATTGCACGTCCTCCCTACGACGCCTGTTTTGCGGAGTGGTTCGGACGGTAGGCATTCTGCCGTTTTTTGTCGCCGGACTGGCTGCTTTCGTCGAAATCCGTGGCGATGGATCGGGGCGCGTGTTCGCTCGCCGTTTCGGAGAATTGCCGGAAACTGTCGGAGAGGTTGCCGTGGGCGGGCGGAGGTTTGTGCCCGACCGTTTCCCCGACTGCGGGGCTGCCGTGGCGGAGTGCGTGTTAGACTGTCCCTACGGGCGCGTTCGTTCCGGTCCGGGATGATTCGCTGCGGAGCATCGGAGCGAGAGCGTCTGTTCTTCCGTCGCTCCGAAAGGCTGACGAAAGCGACGTCGAGGCCGTATTCCGTCGGAAAAACGTTTCTGCTGTTTTTCTGTTTCGTGGTCCCGGTTCGAAAATGCCGGATGTTCGCAGCGCTGTGCGCTCTGTTCGAACGTCGCCTTCGGCAAAATAGACAAAGGGAAAATCGGAATGTGCGCCAACTGTCGCCGGACAGAGGACATCGCCGTCGCGCCGACAGGAGGCGGAAATCGGACAGTACCCACCGGTGCGGGTTGCGTTTCGGCTCTTCCGTATATCGGAACGGCGGATATTCGTACGGATTATTCCTTCTGTCGGGCGTCGCGGTTCAGCGTGACGAGCACCTTGTCGATCCGTGCGGCGTCCATATCGACGATTTCGAAATCGAAATCGTGCCATGAAAGTTTTTCGCCCGTGTGCGGGATGTGTTTCAGTTCTTCGAGGATCAGTCCGCTGAGTGTGTTGTAGTTGTAGTCGTTGTACAATCCTTCCAGATCGAAGTGGGCCAGGAAGTCGTAGAACGACAACTGGCCGTCGATGAGCAGCGTGCCGTCTTCGCGAAGTACGATTTCCCGCTCCTCGCCTGCCTCGGGTATGGTGCCGATGAGGGCCTTGAGGATGTCTTTGAGCGTGACGATGCCTTCGATGCTGCCGAATTCGTCGGTAACGATGCCGTAGCGGTCGCCGGAGGAGCGCATCTGTTCGAGGGCATTGTATACGCTGAGGTTTTCGGGAAAATATTGCGGGGGGCGGACGATGCGGGCGAGGGAAAAGTCCGCTTCGTTCAGCCGCCCGAACATGTCTTTGAGGTAGACGACGCCGGCAATGCAGTCGAGTGTCCGCTCGGCCACGGGATAGACGCTGAACAGGTTCTCCCGAACGGTCTGCTCGATGCGTTCGTTCGTGAAGCCGGGATCGAGCCACACCAGTTCGCTGCGGTGGGTCATGATCGACCCCACGTTGCGGTCGCCCAGATTGAATACCCGTTCGACGATATCCTGTTCCACCTCCTGTATCTCGCCTCCTTCGGCGCCTTCCTGGATGATGGCCTTGATTTCGTCTTCGGTGACTTTGCCGTTGCCTGACGTGTCGATGTCCAGCAGACGCATCGTGCCGGCCGTGCTTTTCGACAGCAGCCAGACGAACGGCAGGGCGATTTTCGAGAGCATGTCCATCGGGCGGGCCACCAGTTTGGCTACCCGTTCCGCCGCGCTCATACCGATCCGCTTGGGAACCAGTTCGCCGAAAATCAGCGTCAGGTAGGTCGCCGCGACGACGATAAGCACCTGTGCGACGGTCGCGGCATGGGGTGCCAGCCACGGTATTTTGGCGAGCGGGACGGCCAGGTGCCGGGCGAGCGCTTCGCCCGAATAGAGTCCGGTGAGGATGCCGATAAGCGTGATGCCGATTTGGATGGTCGATAGGAAGGTGTCGGGAGCGTTGGCCAGATCGAGGGCGGTACGTGCCGCTTTGCTGCCGCGTTTGGCATCGGTTTCGAGCCGGGAGCGGCGGGCCGATACCATGGCGATCTCGGACATCGACAGGATGCCGTTGAGCAGGATCAGCCCGATGATGATGACGATTTCCATTCGGATTGTTTCGTGGTTCGGGACTAAGGTAATTATGTTTTAGCGAAATAGCAAACATCGTTCCGTTGCGGGGACCCGCCGGTTTTCCGTAAAAAGAATTCCGCGTTCCGGCTTTCGATTCTCCGTACATTTTTTATCTTTGTGGAAATCGTTACGATCATAACCTAAAACCTCAAATCGCTATGGAGAACAAATATTCGATCATTCTGGGCAATCTGGGCAACACCTGCGACCGTTTCTGCAAGGGGTACAAGAACAATCCCTCTTCGGAGGAAATGCTGGAGCAGGCGGCCAAGAAGATGCCCTATATCGAAGGCGTCGAACTGGTGGGCACGTGGGATATCCGGCCCGACAATGCCAAGGACATGAAGAAGCGGCTTTCGGACTACGGCCTGAGCTGCGCGTCGATCATCCCCGACACGTTCGGCGACAAGATCTACGGCAAGGGATTCATTTCCAGTACCGATCCGGCCGTTCGCCGCAAGGCGACCGATTATCTACGCAGCATGTGCGAGGTGGCTCTCGAGGTCGATTGCGGGATCATCAACCTGTGGATGGCGCAGGACGGATACGACTATCAGCTCACGGCCGACTACGACATGGAGCGGGAGTGGATGACCGAGGCGATCCGTTCGCTGGCCGTCGAGTTTCCCTCGCTGCGTTTCGCGCTGGAATACAAGCCCAAGGAACCCCGTAACTTTTCGTATCATGCGCGTATGGCCGATACGATTCTGGCGGCCAAGGAAACCGGTTGTGCGAACGTCGGCGTGACGATCGACACGGGGCACAGCTTCGTGGCCGGCGAGAACGTGGCCGAAGCGGTCGTACTGGCCAAACGGGCGGGCAACATGCTGTTCCACATGCACTTCAACGATAACCACGGCAGCTGGGACGACGACATGATCGTCAGCAGTGTGCACATGACCACCTATGTCGAGTTGCTGTTCTGGCTCAAGAAGACCGGTTACAAGGGATGGCTCTCGATGGACCAGTATCCCTACCGCGAGGATGCGATCGACGCCATCTCGGAGAGCCTGCATTGGGTCAAGAAATACGAAACGATCGTCGAGGAGTATTACGGCGATATCGAGCAGCTCATCCGGGCCAACGATGCCGTGGCCACTTCGCGTTTCCTGCGTAAATTGGTGAAATAGACCGGGGTAAGCTGCGATATATCCTCGGGTTCCGTGTGGCCGATGCTGTATGCGACCCGGCCTGCGGGACGGGATACGGCTCCCGGAAGAGTCGGAAAATAAAAGAAATACTATCAGCGAAGGGTTACGGACTGACATCCGTAACCCTTCGCTGATATTCGAGCGACTTGACAGTCGTTCGGACCTATGGACCTATCGGCGGATTTTCAGGGCGACGGGACCGAGCAGACCGGTAGGGCGGAGCTTTTCGTTCGGACCGGGCGTGTGGATCGCCCAAGTCTTGCGCCGGTCGGCCGGTAGGGCGGCGTCGTGGACAAGACGGTTGAACCAGGTGCCGGTGACCTTGACGGTCAGTATGTTGTTGCCTTCGAGCAGGTGTCCGCTCAGGTTCACGGTGTAAGGCTGGCACCATAACACGCCTAAAGGCTTGCCGTTGAGACTCACTTCGGCGATGTGGGCCACACGGCCGAGTTCGAGTACGTAGTCGGCCTCGGGATCGATGGCTTTCATATCGAAATTCGCGGTATAGGTGGCCGTGCCCGAGAAAGCTCTGGCTTTGTCGGAGAGCTGCTCGATGTCGCACCAGGGCGTGAGTGCCGTCAGTTCCACAGTCTCGGGCGCGCCCCAGCCTTCGGGGAACGACAGCTTCCATGCGTCTAAAGCAACGATCTGCTCGATGTCGTTTTTGACGTCGATGGGCAACTTCTTGTCGGTGAACACGACGAAGCAGGAGCCGCCGACAGGCATTTCGAGCGGCACGAGGGTACGACCGTCGCGATGTTCGTAGCGGAGCGGTGTCACGCTGCCATCGACCGGATTCCACAGCTGCGGATAGCCGCCGCAGGCGAAATCGACGGTCTGCGAATAGGCCTCTCCTTTGGGCGAGGCTATGAAATACCAGTCAGCACTGCCGTCGTTGAAGTGCGACCACATGGCTTCGCCGGCGAGGACGTCGGGCGTCATGCCGAGCGCGGCCATGGCTTCGGAGAGTTCCATGCCCGATACGACCTTGCCTTTGCCTACCTTGCGGATGCCTTTTTTACCGTTCCAGACTTTTTTCACGGCCTTGGCAAAGGCTTTTTCATCGGCGCCGAGCGTGGCGAGACCTGTCGGGGCGTTGCCGACTACGGTCGCACCCGCTTTCACGAGACGGTAGACTGCCTCTACGGTCTCGGGGAGCATGCGGCGGTTCTCGGGAATCCACAGCAGGCTGTAACTCAGACCTTCGGGCGTCACGATACGGCCGTCGGCTACCGACAGACGGTTGATGAGCACGTCGGGATTGCAATAGTCGTATTTATACCCTGCGGGGAAAGGGGCGTTCTGATCGGGTTTGTGGTCCATTTCGTCGCCCAGATACCACAGCACGTCGGAGACCGGCCGTCCCGTCTCGAACATGTAGCTGCATCGGGCGAGGTAGTCGGTGAACGAGTGCATGTAGGGCCACCAGGTCTGCCCGCGGAGGAAGGGGGTGCCGATGCCGCTTCCTCCGAACGATGTACCCGGCGGAAGGAAGCCCACCTGCGGGTTGTGGGTATAGGTGTGGAACACGAGGTGCGACACGCCTTCGGCCATGTTGGCGTCGGCGACGGCCTTGAGCATGGCGAAATTCTCGTCCCAGGTGTGGGCGAACGAGGTGAACGCCTCGGCGGCGACCCGCGGCTTGCCGTACATGCGTGCCGCCGAAGCCGTCGGCTTGACCGGCTTGAAGTTGATGCTGCCGACATAATTGTCGCCCATAGGCTGCCAGAACTCGCACATGGGTACGTCGGCATATTTGAAATAGCGGAGAATATCGCCGGGTACGACGTCGCCTATCGATGTCTCGTAGGCAACGGTGAGACCGCGCTCTTTGGCGAGAGAGGCCATGTTGCCGTAGAAATTGTCGGCGATGAGGGTGCTGATGGTCCTGTTCCAGTCGCGCAGGAAGCGCGTCGTGGTCTCGTGGTCGTCGATGACATATCCGAATATCGCCGGGAGCCATTGGCGCAGCCCGTAGCCCGAGGCGGCGGCGAACTCCTTTTCCATTTCGGGCGTCCAGGTCTGGGTGCTGCACTCCCAGCTGTCCATGAGCATGCCGTCGAGCAGACCGCCGCCCACCGGTCCGGTGTCGCCCGAAAGACGGCCTATGTAGTTGTCGAAATGAATCGCGGAAGCCTTGCGCGAGAGCTTGTCGCACTCCCAGCCGGTGCCTTCGGCAGGAGCCGGGCCGTTTTTGCGGCCGGTGTTGATGTGGCCTATGCGGAGCACGGTCCACGAACCCTCGGGTACCGTCCAGTCGAGACGGCCCGAGGCATCCATGCGGTCGGTGATGTCGATGATGCGCGAGCCGTCTATGAATGCCGCCGCCGACTGTGCGGGCAATGCCGCTGTCCGCTCTATGGCGCGGAGCGCACGTCCTGTCTCTGTTTCCCAGTTGTTTTTTCGCGCTTCGGCCGACACGGAGAGGCGGTCGATCCGCATGTCGTGCGCGTTGGCGATTTCTATCCGGTATTTCCTGGCCGGATGTTCGTCGAGGGCGAATGTCGTCGGCATATCGTCCTGCCACGAACCCTGCGGCACGGCGGCGTCGAGCACCGTGCTGTCGTCCGCTTTCACTTCGACCCGTATGCCGGGTTCGTAGCACCAACTGTGGTTCATGGCCTGTACGCATGGCAGCTCGAGCGAACGGAGCGTCGCGGGCGCTTCGAATTCGATTTCGACCCATTGGGTCTCGCCGGGCGCGAAGCTGAAACCGGTCTTCTCACCTTTGAGCCAGTGTTCCCACGGAGCGTCGGCGCGGTTCGTGCCCGTGATTCTGAAGGCGGGCAATTCACCGCCCTCCGGGGTCGGGAAGGCGAGCACGGCGATGTCGCGATAGTCGCGCCAATCTTCGGCCGACGGCTGGGGGACGGGCAGCGCGACGTTCTGCCGCGAGCCGTCTCCGCGGAGGTCGGTCCGGCTCGTCACGGCGTGGCGCATGGCGTTTTCAGGTTCGATCCACGGGCCTCCGGCCATCGCCCAGCCGGGGCAGTTCTGCATCGTGAAGCGCAGGCCGAGCCGGTGGCATTCGGAAGCGGTATGCCGCACGGCGTCGTCCCAGTTCGGGTCGAGGCATTTGATAGGGTCGGTCACTCCCGGCCACACATTGTCGTTGAAATGGCCGTGAAAAAGTTGTACGCCCGAAAAACCGGCGCCGGCCAGCGCTTCGAGGTCGGCGGTGATGCCCTCTTTCGACACATTGCCGCTTATGAAGTGGAACCACGTCTCGGGATAGTTGGTCTTCGGTGGATTCTGAAAAGATTCGGGAGCGATTGCTGCGCCCGGCTGCACGGTGGCTGCCGCCACAGCGAGAACCGCAAAAAGGCGTCCTGCTAAGTTCATAGTCGATAAAGGTTAGTCTTACAAATTTAACCATATTTATGGGACGTCCGCAAAATTCTCGTGCCGAATATGCCCGGACGGGCAAGATTATCATAAATAATGAATTACGAAGATATGAAACCGTCGTTTCGTGTCCATGGATCGCACCTGGATTGGACCTGTCCCGCCGGGGCGAGGTCCGGTCCGGATGCGTGTACTGCGGCGGAGATTCTCCGCGGTCGGAACGGAAAAACGCTGCCGAGAAATTTCGGGATGCCTGAAATAGGCGACCGTCTTTCGCCGATACGGTCCATCGGAGAATGACCGGTACGCTCCGACGTTTCCTGTTTTACCGGCCGTGCCATTGCGTGGGGAGGACGGGTTTCCGTTCGCTTTATGGGCGGAATCGTTGGGGCGGAGAGGGGGCGTTTTCGGTTTCTTTGCTGGAACGTGGAGCGGTTTCGGGCGGTTTCGGACAAGGGCTACGGCGCTTCGCGGTGTCCGGCAACCGTGTCTGTAAAGCGGGATGCGGAGGGTCCTTATCGTGAACTTTTCGTTCCGGTGTTTGCTCGCCTTTTCGTCTCGTTCGGAGATGTATTCTGGCGACGGGCCGGATCGAGGAGGAGGGCGTGCGACGGAGGCCGCCGGGAGCGGGTTTTAGGCGACTTCGAAACATTCCGAAGGTCGGTAAAGCGAAACGATGTAAACCTTATGGTATGCCGCGACAACGGATTCCTCGGTGACTTCAGAAAAGTGCATACGTCGAATCCGGCGGGTTGCAAGCGGAAGGTAAGGCCGTTCTCGTTCGTATCCTGTGCTCGGAACGGAAAGACGGGAGGCGGTGCTTTCGTCCTTTCTGGTACGAGGATGCAGGGAGGACGCCGGGCGGAATATGCAGGAATCGCCCGGAGGCCGATCCCGTTTCGGCCGTCGGAAACGTTTCGGAGGATACCCACAAAAAAACGATGCACGGACATATGTCCGTGCATCGTTAGTCTGTTCAGCTTCGGTCCTTGTGGACGGGCGCGGTGTGTCTCGGAATTATTTCGAGAAGCTCTTGCCGATGGCGATGAAGTCGGCAGCCACGAGTGCGGCACCGCCGATCAGGCCGCCGTCCACGTCTTCCTTGGCGAAGAGTTCGGGAGCGTTGCCCGGTTTGGCGCTACCGCCGTAGAGGATAACCGTTTCGGCAGCGGCGGCACCGAATTTTTCGGCGAGCACCTTGCGGATGAAGGCGTGCATTTCCTGTGCCTGATCCGACGTAGCGGTTTTGCCGGTTCCGATGGCCCATACGGGTTCGTAAGCGATGATGAGTTTGGCGAACTGTTCGGCCGTCAGGTTGAAGACCACTTCTTCGATCTGGGCGCGAACGATGTCGAAATGTTTGTCGGCTTCGCGGTCTTCGAGTTTTTCGCCTACGCAGTAGATAGGAGCAAGACCGTTGGCATAGGCCTGTTCCATTTTCTTGTTCAGCGTGGCGCTGGTTTCGCCGTAATATTCGCGGCGTTCGCTGTGGCCGAGAATAACGTATTCCACGCCCAGCGATGCGATCATCCGGGCCGAAACTTCGCCGGTGTAGGCGCCTTTGGCTTCGGCGGCGCAGTTCTGTGCGGCTACGGCGATGCCGGTGCCTTTCGCTGCATCTGCGATCTGGGACAGGTGGGTGAAGGGAGGAGCTACGATGAAGTTCACGCAAGAGCAGACTTCTCCTTTGAGGGCGGCTACGCCCTTGAACAGTTCCACGCCTTCTGCCGGAGTGGTATTCATTTTCCAGTTACCGGCTACGATTTTCTTTCTCATAGTTTTTTTATCATTCAATGAATTAAAGCCTTGTTTTTGTTCCCTTTAGTCGTATTTGTCGGATAGCTTCCCGCTCCGCGAAATGGTTCCGTCCGGAATTCTCCGGGCGCGCGCCGTCCTTTCGGCCGGGCGTTCTTCCCGTAATTCGCATTCCGGTGGCGGAATCGAACCGTGTCCGTTCGTGTTCCCCGACCGAGCAGGACTTCATCTTATACCGACGGATGTCCGGAAGAGGGGAGGGGCAGGATCAGCCCTGTGTCCAGCTCCGCACTTCGTCCATGGAGGGGTTCTTCAGACCGAGCTTGTTCTTCTTGTTGAATCCGCACAGGTCGTTGAACAGTTTGCCGGGGGCGATTTTGCGCATCGCCTCGACGGTGAGCAGACTCATCTTGTGTAGCACGGGCACCCATTCGGCCGGTACGCCGACGGCTCCGAACTCGGCTTCGCCGTCCTTGCGGGCCGTTTTTTCGGGCCGCATCTGCGGGAAGAACAACACGTCTTGAATGGTCGTCTGGTTCGTCATGAACATCGTGAGGCGGTCGATGCCGATCCCCATGCCCGAACAGGTTGGCATGCCGTATTCGAGTGCGCGGACGAAATCCATGTCGATGAACATAGCCTCGTCGTCGCCCTTTTCGCTGAGTCGAAGCTGTTCCTGGAAACGTTCGAGCTGGTCGATCGGGTCGTTGAGTTCCGAGTAGGCGTTACAGAGTTCCTTGCCGTTCACGAACAGTTCGAAACGTTCGGTCAGGTCCGGATTTTCGCGGTGACGCTTGCACAGCGGCGACATTTCGATCGGGTAGTCCGTCACGAAAGTGGGCTGAATGAGATCTGCCTCGCAGTATTCGCCGAAAATGGCGTCGATGAGCTTGCCTTTGCCCATCGTTTCGTCGGTCTCGACATTCAGCTTGCGGCAGGCTTCGCGCAGTTCGTCTTCGCTCTTGCCCGTGATGTCGAATCCGGTCTTTTCGCGGATGGCGTCGGTCATCGTCAGGCGTCGGAACGGAGCCTTGAACGAAATGGCCTTGCCGTCGATGGTCAGTTCCGTCGTGCCGTTCACCGCAAGGGCTACTTTCTCGAGCATCCGTTCGGTGAACTCCATCATCCACAGGTAGTCTTTGTAGGCGACATAGATTTCCATGCAGGTGAACTCCGGATTGTGCGTGCGGTCCATACCTTCGTTGCGGAAGTTCTTGCCGAATTCGTAGACGCCGTCGAATCCGCCAACGATCAGTTTCTTGAGATACAGCTCCGTAGCGATACGCAGGTAGAGGTCGGTGTCGAGCGAATTGTGGTGCGTGATGAACGGCCGGGCCGAGGCGCCGCCGGGAATGGGTTGCAGAATCGGCGTTTCGACTTCGACATAGCCGTGCGAGTTGAAGAACTCGCGCATCGTGGCCATGATCCTGGCCCGTTTGACGAACGTCTCCTTGACCTGCGGGTTCACCACCAGATCGACGTACCGCTGGCGGTAGCGCTGTTCGGGGTCGCTGAACGCGTCGTAGACCTGACCGTCCTTTTCCTTGACGATCGGCAGCGGACGCAGCGATTTGCTCAACACGGTGAACGATTTGCAGTGCACCGAAAGCTCGCCTGTCTTGGTGACGAATACGAAGCCCTTCACGCCCACGATGTCTCCGATGTCAAGCAGTTTCTTGAAGACCTTGTTGTACATCGTCGATTCGGGATCGCCCTCGCACACGTCGTCGCGTTTGATGTAGACCTGAATCTTGCCCGTGTGGTCCTGCAGTTCGAAGAACGATGCGCTGCCCATGATCCGGCGCGACATGATCCTTCCCGCGATGGAAATATCCTGGAAATTCTGTTTTTCTTCCGAATATTCGGCTGCGATGCCCGCGGCCGTGGCCGTCACTTCGTACCGTGCGGCGGGGTAGGTCTCGATGCCCAGCTTCCGCAGTTCGGCGAGCGAGTTGCGGCGGATCTGTTCCTGTTCGCTAAGTTCAGAGATGCTCATTTGTCGTTTTACCCATTAAAAACGTATAGGACGCAAAGATACGTATTTTCCGGCGGTTTTTCGGAAAAAACGGGCGGAAATATTCGTTTTCGGCGGACTGATTTTTCCGTGCGTTAATTTTTGTCG
>UROX01000008.1 GCA_900549685.1 uncultured Alistipes sp. | reverse complement strand
AAAACACATTCCTCGCCTCGGTCTACTTCGGCAAAAAGAAAACCGGCGTTGCGTTTCTCGACGTCTCCACCGGCGAATTTTTCGCCGCCGACGGCAACAACGCCTATATCGACAAGCTGCTGGCCAACCTGTCGCCCAAGGAAGTGATCTATCAGAAGGGTTACGAGGCGGAATTCGCGGAAGCCTTCGGCACCCGGCACTACACCTACCGGCTCGACCCGTGGATGTTCGAACTCAATGCCGGACGGGAAAAGCTACTGTCCCAGTTCGGCACTACCTCGCTCAAAGGATTCGGCATCGAGCGGATGCCGGAGGCCGTCACAGCGGCGGGAGCGATCCTCTACTATCTGGAATTCACCGAACACCGGAACACCAAACACATATCGTCGATCTCCCGTATCGACGAAGACCGCTACGTGTGGATCAACAAATTCTCGATCCGCAACCTCGAACTCTTCACGGCCAACGGCGGACAGGAAGGCAGTTCGCTTTTCGACGTGCTGGACAAGACCTCCTCGCCGATGGGCGCACGACTCCTGAGACGATGGATTTCACTGCCGCTCAAGGATATCGACCGGATCAACCGCCGGGCCGAGACCGTCGGACTGTTCATCGGGGACGCCTCGTTGCGCGAGACGCTCTGCGAAGCGATCAATACGGTGGGCGACCTGGAACGGATCATTTCGAGAATCGCCGTGGGACGGGTCTCCCCGCGCGAAGTGGTGCAGCTCAAGAACGCGCTGTTCGCCATCGAGAAAATCAAGACCCGGCTCGAAGCCTCGGACAAAGCACCGCTGCAGAAGATAGCCGCCGAACTGGACCTCTGTCTGAGCGTCCGCGAAAAAATCGACAAGGAGATCTACCCCGATCCGTCGAACCAGATACAGAAGGGAGGCGTCATCGCTCCCGGCGTCAGCATCGAATTGGACGACCTGCGCAACATCGCCTCGCACGGCAAGGAAATTCTCTCGGACATCCAGCGGCGGGAAAGCGAAGCGACGGGCATCCCTTCGCTCAAGATCAGTTTCAACAACGTGTTCGGCTACTATATCGAGGTGCGCAACACCTACAAGGACAAGGTGCCGCCCGAATGGATCCGCAAGCAGACGCTCACGGGCGCCGAACGCTACATCACGGCCGAGCTGAAAGAATACGAAGAGAAGATTCTGGGCGCCGAGAGCCGGATACTGGTGCTCGAACAGGAGCTGTTCGCCGCATTGCTGGCCGAACTCACGCAGTACGTCGGCCGGATACAGACCGACGCTTCGGTCATCGCCCGCATGGACTGCCTGCTGGGATTCGCCTCGCAGGCCGTCGCCCGGGGCTACTGCCGGCCGGAGGTGAACGACTCGCAGACAATCGACATCCGCGAAGGGCGCCATCCGGTGATCGAGACGCTGATGAAGGTCGGCGAAGAGTACGTACCCAACGACGTCCTGCTGAACGACGACTCGCAGCAGATCATCGTCATCACCGGTCCCAACATGTCCGGTAAATCGGCCATTCTGCGCCAGACGGCCCTCATCGTCCTGATGGCCCAGATCGGCAGCTACGTGCCCGCCCGCGAAGCGCACATCGGCATCGTGGACAAGATTTTCACCCGCGTGGGCGCATCGGACAACATCTCGCAGGGCGAATCGACCTTCATGGTCGAAATGCTCGAGTCGGCCAGCATCCTGAACAACATCTCCGAACGCAGCCTCGTGCTGCTGGACGAGATCGGCCGGGGTACGAGCACCTACGACGGCATCTCCATCGCATGGGCGATGGTCGAGTACATCCACCAGCATCCCAAGGCCCGGGCGAAAACCCTTTTCGCCACGCACTACCACGAGCTCAACGAAATGGAGGAACTTTACGAACGGGTCAAGAACTACAACGTATCGGTGCGGGAGGTAGATCGCAAGATCATTTTCCTGCGCAAGCTCGTGCGCGGAGGGACGGAACATTCGTTCGGTATCCACGTAGCCAAAATGGCAGGCATGCCCGTGCAGATCACCCGCCGGGCCGACCGGATCCTCAAAGACATGGAAGCCGCCCACCGGGGCAAACTCAGCGAAGGGTCCCAAAAAGCGACCGCAGCCGTCCCGCACATCGACAGCGGCATGCAACTGTCGATGTTCCAGCTCGACGATCCGGTACTCTCGCAGATACGCGACGAAATCAAAGGACTGGACATCGACTCGCTCACGCCGCTCGAAGCCCTCAACAAGCTCAACGAAATCAAAAAGATAGCGGGCATCTGACACGGTTCCGATCCGTCCCTGCACCGAACTCGCGGGGACGGATTCGGGAGCGCCGCCGTATCGCGTATTCTTGCGGACAATCGCCGTACCGCTTACGGCAAGACGGCACATCCGCCGTTACCGGCACCGGGACAGGATGCTTCCGTATCCCCGTTCCGGCGTCTGCGGTATTCCGACTGTCCGAAAAACGCAGCGGCGGCAACGCGTGCCGGCACGCCGAAACATCGAGCCGCAAAGTCCCGATCCGACCGTAAGTATCCGAGCGTCCCGCATAGCGGCCGGCGTTTCCGTTCCGGCGGGAAAAACTTCGGAGATCGCTTTTCGTCGGGACATCGAGTCCGGCAACCGTTCTCTCGGGACGAATTCGGGCCTACGCGACCTGCGGCGGACAACGACGCCGGACATGAAACAGCAACAGATCGTCCTTTTTCCGGCACATCGTTTTCATGGCACATATTTTGACACGTTCTCCTGTCGGAGCCGGGACATCCCCGGAACGAATCGACAAAACAATTTAATCGACAATAATCAGGAGGACAAAACCATGATGCCTGCAAGAAAATCACAAAACTGGTTGCCCGGAATCTTCAACGATTTCTTCGGCAACGAATGGGTCTCGAAAGCCAACAGCGCTTCGCCCGCCATCAACATCATCGAGTCGGACAACGACTACAAAGTGGAAATCGCCGCACCGGGCATGACCAAAGAGGACTTCTCGGTCAAGATCGACGCCGACAACCAGTTGGTCGTGTCGATGGAAAAAAGACGGGAAGACAAGACCGAAAACGAAAAAGGCAAATACCTGCGCCGCGAATTTTCGTTCACGCAATTCCAGCAGATCATGATCCTGCCCGAAAACGTGGAAAAGGACAAGATCGACGCCAAAGTATCGAACGGCGTGCTGACGATCGAAATTCCGAAAAAACAGCTTGTGCAGGAAGAAAAGAAAGTCAAGGAGATCGCGATCAAATAACGATCGTTATTCTTCTCCGTGCTTCCCCCGCGCAACATCGCGGACGGAAAGCCGAAACGAGGGAGTGCCGTAAATCCGGCACTCCCTTCGGCCATTATACCATTCGATTACCGACTATGCCGTAGCCTCCGGACTCTCGGGGGAATGCGTTCCGAACTCCCGTCGAGACGGGAACGGAACGAACCCGATTCGGAGGTATGGCCTGCGGCCGAGAACCGCCGCAACCGGAATCGAAGAATACCGCTGGACACAGGGGGCACGAAGGATTACGACTCCCCGTCTTGCTATAAAAGACACTCCAAGGGATGCCCGAAACGGAATCCGTCCTATTCCGTCCTTTTCGATGCGGAATCACGCGAAAGGCGATTCCACCTCTTCGTCGGTCACCTCCAGTTTGAAAAACACGGGACGCAATCCGTCGTTGCAGCAGGTTATGGCGACTCCCGGCTGCCGCACCCAGTCGTCGAAGTAGAACCGTCTCGCTCCGTTCGCAAGAGCGAAGACATAAGGATGGATCGTCCGCCACGCTCCGTCGCAGAATCCGTCGGGTTTGCCCAGACCGGCATAAAAGACCTGCCCCTCCCTGACGACCGAACAGGCTTTCAGTCCGGGCATGGCATAATCCCGGGCCAGATCTTCGTTGAATGTCGTGCGCAGCACCGTGATCTTGACTTTTTTCATATCGTTTTCGTTGAAATCCAGACGATAATCGGATCGCCGGACGGCATATTTCTATCGACGCGCCATCGCGGAAAGAAACGGACGTACACACGGTCCGGACATTCCGTCTCCCCGGCAACCGCTTCCCCGCCATGCCGTCGGCACACCGCTACCGGACGTTCTCGACCTCGGCCAGATAACGTTCGACGATGCCGGCCGGCACATCCTTGAGAAGCACTTTTTTGTCGGACGAAAGCAGGTAGAGCGTCGGAATGGCCTTGAGGTCGTACAATTCGTCGTGCGCCATCTTCCGCTGCGCGTCGTAGCCGTTGATCCAGGCCGAAGGAATATGGGAACGATAATCGCGCCAAGCGGCCAGGTCCTCGTCGGGATAGACGGCCAGCACCTTGACCCGCCCGCGGGCGATCAGACCGGAGAGCAGTTCGGAGGAGGTGATCTGCTCGACGGTCTCCTTGCAGGCCGTACAGCCCGGATTGTTGATGAAAAGAACGAGATAATCGGCCTTCACGCCGTAGAGCGTACCCGTAGCCCCCGACGCGAGCGTGTAGGTGAAATCGGCGGCCTGCGTTCCCGGGCGGTTCTTGAGCGCCATGGCGAGACGGTAACGGGGGCGGATCTTGTCCGCGTCGCTCACCTTGTCCGAAGCCACGATATATTCGAGCACGGGAATATAAATCTCCTCGTTGCGGACAGGCGAATTGGGATCGTACAGATATTTGTCGAACAGCTCGGCGAAATACGCAAACATCGCCGTATCGGCCTCGGCCCCGGCAAGCGTCGTGCGTACCGAGACGGCAGCCAGATCGGGCGGCAACTGTCCCAACACGGCCACATAGTCGGCGAAGGCCTGTTCGGTCACTTCGGGCGGGCGGATATAGGCCGTATCGGAAAAATCGAAATTCTGCCAGTAGTGGCGGGCCACATAATCGGCCCGCTCTTCGGGCGTGTCGAGCATGGCCGGCACTTCGACCATCCGGAATGTCTTGGGTTTCTCCGCAGAGGTTTTCTCCGGCACGGAATGACAGGCATATGCCGAGACGGCCAGTAAGATGCAAACGAATCTTTTCATTATTTTTCCATTCGTGAGGTTATTCGGGATTTTCTCAGAGCCTCCCGGTTCTGCCGGCGGAGCGCCTTGCGCTGCTTCCGGTCCGGGCTACCGGACGAAACCCATGCCGCGTCGGCCGTTCCCGTGCCGGACGAGAGCGTATCGGCCGCCGGACGATCGCCCGCAACGACCGAATCGGGATCGTTCCGCAGCGTCGTATCGGCGAGGATTCCTTCCCGTTCCAGCAACAGGCTGTCGGCTCCGCTCAGGGCCTCGGTCTCGCCGCCGCGGAAAACGGTAGAATCCACCTTCGGCACGATCTTCATATCGTTCAGCGAAACATTCTGCGCCCCCCGGCGGAAAATATCGGTGATCGTCCGCCGCAGATTGACCTGCGTCGTATCGATCAGATCGACGAAAGAGGGCACGTTCTCGTTTTTGTAACGCGCCCGGACGATCCGGAACCTGAATTTGTCGAGCGTGCCGAAAATATCGATGCCCAGCCGGAACGGAATCGGCGAACGGAGCACCGAGATATGATAGTCGAAACTCATGTCGAGCTTATGAATTCCGCTGACCGCCGCTTTGTATCGGTCCATTTCGACGACGAACGGGAACATCTCGATGCGGTTGTCGCGGACGAGCAGATTCACCGAAATGCGGTCGATCAGATTGCGCTGCCGGTTTTTGAATTTCAGCATCTTGGATATTTCGGCGAAAGTCTCCCCGTCGAGCAGCACGAGGTCTTCGCCCTGAATGCCGCACGCGGCGTTGAGCGTGGGCAGATCGATGTTCATCATCGAATCGACCGCCGCCGTAGCCGCCACGCGGCAGTCCACCACTCCCTCGAACGACCGGAGCATAGGCAACAGCGTATCGACCGAAGGGATCAGACCGATCAGACGGTCGATCTTCACCCGGTTCAGCGACAGATCGAAACCGGCCATCACGTCGTCGCGGGCACGTGTGGCGTAGAGAGCCGTGAGGGTCATCTTTCCCGCGTCGGTCACGGCTTCGAGGTCGCGGATCTGCACGCACCGTTCCCGGGCAACGAGCGATCCGTGCAGTGCATTGAACGACAGATCGGCATATACCCCGTAATGGGCGCACAGCTCCGCGTCGAGCTCCACATTGGCCGGAACGACGATCAACGGACTCGCCGTCGTATCGGCCACGCCGCTCCCCTCTTCGATGAGGCGTTGCAGATGTTCCTCGCTGTCGGCTCCGGCCAGCGACTCGCGATATTCGTCGGACGTTTCGCCGTAACGTGCCCCGACAGCGGCGGCACGGGAGAGTTCGTTGAAATCGAGCGTGTCGGATTCGATCTTCATGTCGATCCGAATCGGTCCCTGCCCCAGCAGCGCCCGCCGGAGATTCGAGACGCGACCGGTCAGTTCCAGCGAAGACGATCCGCTGCGGACACGCGTGTTACGCAGTTCGATCCGGTCGGTCGAATAGACGATGTCCACATCGCGAAGCTCGTTCACGAGCGGGAAATAGGGCGTCACGACCCGAGCCGCCGAAGCACGCACCGATCCTTCGGCGGCGAGACGGCGGAACAGCGCTCCGGTCGTCCGATCCAGCGTCATATCGATATCCGATCCGGCGAAATCGTCTTTGCGCATCGAGGGACGGGACATACCGCGCATGCGGGCGAGCAACGAATCGCGGGAAATGCCGGGATAGAGCCGCGAGAGCGAATCCAACCGCCTCGTCCGACGGGCCGAATCGGAACGGGCCGCATTCAATACGGCTTTCAGATCGACATGGCTGTCGGCAAGCACATAGCGGTTCACCGTGCTCTTCACATACATGAACCGCGCATTGAATCCCAGGTCGAGCAGCGGAACAGCCGCATTGCCGGGCGAAGGCGCGAGACTGAAACCGCTCTGCACACGATAAAGCCGCAGCCATGTGGAATCGAGTCCGGCGATTTCGAAATAACGGGCCGCGACCTCGCCTTCGAGCGGATGGACGACCGTCGTATCGCCGCCGATAACCGACACGGCACCCGATGCCCGGGCGACGGCTTCGGACGCGACGAGCCTCAGTTCGTTTTTCCAATCGAGACGCAACGTATCGGCATGGACCCGGACGTCGAGCATCTCGGTTTTTCGTCTCGCCGACGAATCGAGCTGTCTGCGACCGGTTCCGAAAACGATTTCCCCGCCTTCGGCCAACAGGAAAACCGTATCCTGCGGCATATCCACCAGCAGACCGTCCATCGTCACTTTGCCGTCGAGTCCTACCGATCCTATTCGGCTCACATCCAACTGACTGCGACGGAAAGCCGTCCCGAGGTCGAAATCAAGCCGTCCCCGAACGCAGGTTCCCGAACGGGAGGGAAACAACACGGAGAGCGTATCGAGATCGACCCGTCCCGAAAAATTCATTTTCACGGCCGGATCGCCCAGCGCGTCGGAGACCGTACCGTCGCACCGCAATTCCATACCCGTACCCTCCACGACGAAACGACGGAGATCGAGACCGGTGGAATCGGGACAGTCGGGACGGAATCTCACGGAAGCATCCATGCCCAGCCGTTCGATCCGGGCATTCGATTCTTTATAGTACAGATGCCCGCCTTCGGTCTTCAGCGTCAGATCGACCCGGGGAAGCGTGCGGCCGTCGAAACGGTAGCTTCCCGCAATGCGGGTATCGAGGTCGAGCGCTATATCGGTATCCACACCCCTACACGCAGCGGCGAGAGGATCGGGCGCCAGAGCGATCAATCGCGCGGCCTCCAGCGGCTCGATGCGGCAGACAAGATCAGAAAGGATGCTGTCGGCCGTCCAGAAAGCCTGTCCGTCGAGACGGACGGGAATGCCGCCGACATCGAACGTCAGCGCCCGGAACGACACGGCCCTGTCGCCGAAATCGAATCCGAATCCGCCCGCAACGTTCAGCGGCAGACGTTCGCCGTAACGCACCGAATCCATACGGAACGTATTCAGGCTTTCGAGAGCGATCTCGTAATTCTCTTTCGGACCGCCTCTGAGCACGAAACGGTCTATATCCGTTTCGGCATATATACAGTCCCGGCGGTCATCGTAGACGACATGCCCTCCGGAAATATCCGACCGGACCACATGCAGATACAGATCGCCGGACGAATCGTCCGCGACGGTATCCGCCCCGTCGGACCGGAAAATATCCCAGTTGGCCCTGCCCGTTTCGGAGACGAAGGCGTATATCTCGGGACGGATCAGCTCCATCCTGCGGACGACCAGCCGCGAGACGAGCAGCTGCGGCAGATTCACCGCCAGCGTGAACCGGTCGAAGCGCAACAGCGTATCGGCACGGCCGGGCATATTCGCCCTCGACGAATCGGGTTCGCCGGCCAACGCTCGGGAAACCACCGTTCCTCCGCAAAGACGGACCCCCACATGAGGATAATACCGGAACAGCGACAACTGCACCGTATCGAAACGCACGTCGGCATCGAGATAACGGCCGGCATAGGCATTGACCAGAGGCGTGAGCCGCTCCGGCGTCATCACCAGCGCGATCCCTCCGAGCAAAACACCCGACAGCACGACGAAAACGGCAACGCAGAGCAGCAGAACCTTCAACAGCCGTCTGCCCGCAGCGTTCCGTCTTTTGCCGCCTCTTTCGTCCGTCCGTTCCGTTTCTTTCCGTTTTTCCATCTGTACGATCCGTATGTTGCGTACAAATATAACAACTTTTCAATCCGCTTATTATCTCCGGTCCGAAGAAACATTCGCCGCAGCGGAGCCTCCGCTGCAAAGCCCCGCGCAACACCCCGCTCCGACCGGCGGGGAACGGACCGGCGGACACGGAAAAAGGCTGTCTCCCCCGACGGGAAAACAGCCTTTCGAACATACGGAACCCGAAGGATCCGCAACCGGTTTAGAATGCCTTTTTGTACACTTCGAGAATTTCTTCGACCGAAGTCTTGCGGGGGTTGCCCGGCGTACATACGTCGTTGAAGGCAGCCTGGGCCAACGTCGGCAGACCGCTTTCGGGAACGCCGATTTCGCTCAGGTGCTGGGGAATGTGTACTTCGACAGCCAGAGCTTTGACGGCATCGACCGCAGCCTGAGCAGCCTGATCGTCGTCCATGGCCGACGTATCGACACCCATCGCTTCGGCGATCTTGCGGTATTTGGCTTTGGCGGCTTCCTTGTTGTACTCCATCACGAAGGGCAACAGCAGTGCGTTGGCCACACCGTGCGGAATGTCGTAGTAGGCACCCAGCGGATGAGCCATACCGTGTACCAGCCCCAGTCCCACGTTCGAGAAAGCCATACCGGCGATATACTGCGCAGTGGCCATACCGTCGCGGGCTTCGATATCCGAAGGCGTAGCGACAGCCTTGGGCAGCCATTTGGCGATCATTTCGATGGCTTTGAGTTCGAACATGTCGCTCATTTCCCATGCGCCCAGCGTAATGAGTCCTTCGATGGCGTGCGTCAGCGCGTCCATACCCGTAGCGGCGGTCAGTCCGCGCGGCATGGAGAGCATCAGTTCGGGGTCGATGATAGCCAGCGTCGGGATGTCGTTAGGATCGACGCAGACCATTTTCTTCACGTTTTCCTCGTCGGTGATCACATAGTTGATCGTCACCTCGGCAGCCGTACCGGCCGTCGTGGGGAGGGCGATGACGGGCACCGATTTTTTCTTGGTGGGAGCTACGCCTTCGAGCGAAACTACGTCCGAGAACTCGGGGTTATTGATGATGATACCCACGGCTTTGGAGGTATCCATCGACGATCCGCCCCCGATAGCGACCATGAAATCGGCTCCGGCAGCCTTGAATGCCTCGATACCGGCTTTCACGTTCTTGACGGTGGGATTGGGTTTCACTTCGTCGAAAATTTCGAAAGGAATACCGGCCTCTTTCAACACGTCGGTCACCTGAGCGGCCACGCCGAATTTGACGAGGTCCTTGTCCGTCACGATCAGCGCTTTCTTGTAGCCGCGTTTGGCGACTTCCTCTGCAATCATTTTCCGCGAGCCTGCTCCGAAATAGGAGGTCTCGTTAAGAATCATTCTGTAAGCCATAGCGAATTATTTATTTAAACGTTCTATCCGTTTCGGTGTCGCAAAAGTAACATTTATTATCGGCATTGGGAACATTTTATTTAGAAAAATTAAAAATGCGTCCCGATCCCATGTCCGCCGATGCAGGCCGAATGTTCCGGGTCCTCGCAAGTATGCTCTCCGGACCGGAGTCTTCCTCCCGTCAGGGCGGATCCGGGGCGAAAGTGCGACCGAAACCTTTCGGTACACGAAAGCACGCGCCCGACGAAAAACGGGAGCGTCCCCGCAAAGGAACGCTCCCGCCACAGGTGAGCCGGAAAGATTACCGGATCTCGATCGTATAACATCCGGACGGGAAACGATACAGCGGATCGACAGCGCCCCTACCCGCCTCGGGATAGCGTGCGGCATCGAAACTTTCGCCGTTTACCGTCACCGTACCCGCCTCGGGCAGAGCGACCAGCCCCCATGCATTGGCCGGAATAGAAATCGTCCATTGCAGCACATCGTCCTGACGCTCCCAGCGGCTCGACACCGTGCCGTAAGGCGTTTCGACCGAAGCCGAGGCCCACGGCAGACATTCGGTCAGCAGCGGCTCGAAACGGGTAGCCCGGAAACCGGGAGCGGAGGCGTCGGGCCGGATGCCGGCCACATCCTCGTAGAACCATGCGTCGTAACCGCCCTGCATGGGGTGGTTCAGCGAACTGCCTTTCAGGCACAGAGCCTTGCTCGCCTCATTGACGGGAAGCACTTCCCACAACGTCGTGGCGTCGCCGCTGGTCCACATCCACTCGAAGCTGTTCTCGCCTTTTTTGGTGAACATGTCCCAAGCCGCCCGGGCATTGCCGTAACGGGAAAGCGCCTGACCAATACGGCCCAGGCCGAAAATACCCGTATGCAGGAAACCGTCGTACTTTTCCTTCATGTTGCGGACGATGGCATCGGAAACGGCTTTTTCGTCTCCCGCGGGCACCAGTCCGAAGTCGAGCGCCATCGCATCGGCCGTCTGGCTGCCGAAAGTCTTGTCGTTCCGGTCATAGAACGTTTTGACGAACGCTTCGGCGATTTCCGATTTCATGGCATCGTAACGGGCGGCATCCTCTTCGTATCCCAACACTCGAGCGGCATCGGCCACGATAGAAGCGTCGTAATAATGGAAAGCCGTCGAACTGAGCGGAATCGGACAATCAATCGTATGGTTGCCTTCCGGAGGACACCAGTCGCCCAATCCGTAGGGCACGATACCTTTATCGGTCAATGCATGGATATGATCGACCCATTGCTTCATTTCGCCGTAATACATCTCCAGCGCTTCGGGATTGCCGAAATAGAGGTAGGTGAACCACGGCAACTGCACGACGGCCGTACCCCAGTCGGGCGAAGCCACGCCGCAGAGGCGGCGGCCCGGAGAGATCATAAACGGAATGCCGGGCTGTTTGTCGGCAAAATAGAATTCGCTGTTGTAGAGTTTCTGGTGCAACGTGTTTTCGAGGAAGACGGACGAGGACGAATGGATGTCTTCCATATATTTCATCCAGAAATTGTTCAGATCGTAATTGAAATTCTCGAACGGAGCCACCGTATGTGCATCGCCCAGCCAGCCGCAGCGCTCGCGGTGGGGGCAGTCGGTCGGAAGACCGTGGATGTTGCCGCGCATCGTACGCACGGCCATTTCGTGAAGGCGGTTGATCTGGGCATCGGCACATTCGAACGTTCCGCGGCGGGGAGCGTCGGTATGGACGATCACGGCCTCGATCCACGACTTGTCGGGCGTCGTGGCGGCTCCGGAAAGTTCGAGGTAACGGAACCCGTGGTAGGTAAAACGCGGCGTCCATGTTTCGGTTCCCCGACCCGCACAGATGTATTCGTCGGTCTGAATGACCCCGGTAGCTTCGTTGCCCGTCGTGTTGTACTCGACCGAACGGTCGGCCTTGAGGCATTCGCCCATGCGCATTCTGAGGCGGGTACCGGCAGGCTGATCGACCGTGATACGAGGTACGGCGGCGATATTGACTCCGAAATCGAATATCCAGTTACCGTCCGCATCCTGCCACAGATCGACCGGAGCGACCGACTCTTTGAACCGGATGGGGTCTACCAGTTGCGGCCGCAACGAAAGAGGAACGATGCCGGTCGCTTCGACGGCCGGTCGCCAGTCGCCCTGGGGCGTACCCGGAGCGGACCAGCCGGCGATTTCACGCGAAGCGTCGTAAGTCTCTCCTGCATAGATATTGGCACTGAGCACCGGTCCCGGCGCCCACGTCCACGATTCGTCGGTGGCGACGATCTGCTTCGAACCGTCCTTATAGACGATCTCCAGCTGGAGGCGCATCAACGGTTCGCCATAGCTGAAACCGGGTCCCCAGACCTTTCCCTGATCGTACCAGCCGTCGCCCAGCATCACACCGATGCAGTTCTCGCCTTTTTTCACCCGGTCGGTCACATCGTAGGTGCCGTAAAGCGCATACTGCTCGTAGTTGGTCTGGGCCGGATCGAGCACGCGGGTCTCGTCGGCCAACGCCCCGTTGATATACAGGTCGCCGCATCCCAGGCCGCTGAAATAGGCCACGGCCCGCACGGGTTTGCTCTTCGCATCGAACACGGTACGGAAACAGGGCATGGGGGTATCCTGTCCCCATTCGGCCGTAATCCACTTGCCCTGCCAGTCCGCATCGGACGGTCCGACGGAGAACTTCGCCGGAGCGCTCCAGTCCGTCGCCTTGTCCTGTCCGTCCCAGACACGGACACGCCACCAGTACGGATCGCCGTACCGGAAATCGGCCCCGTCGGGAACGATATTAAGCTGGGCGTCGGAGAGCCGTTTGCCCGATTTCCAGACGTCGGCTTCGCCTCTTCTCAGCGCCTTTTCGGACGAGGCGATCTCGATTTCCCATGCCGTCTGCACGACTCCTCTCTCTCCGGACTCGATTTTCCAGCTCAATACGGGCCGGTCCACCCCTTCGGGATCGATCCTATCGCGGCATCGCAGTTCAGACACTCTCGTTTCGCCGGCCTGTCCGGCTCCGCCGCCGGTACAACAGGCACTCAAAGCCAGCAGCGGTAACAGAAGCCAGCCGGCCATCGTTTTTCTGATTTTCATACGTTTATTCGGTTTAAGTCAGTGGTTCGGTTATTTGACCCTCCGGACGATCATCCCTTCGTAGGGTCCCAGCGCCAGCGCCGAAGAAGGCTGCGCGGGGGTAATCTGTCCCGTCTGCGGGTTCCACAATTCCAGCGAACGGGCCGCAGGAATACTGATCTGTATACTGATCGGCAGAGCGGTATCGTTGGCGATGAAATAAACGTCGCGGCCGCCGATCTTGCGGTGACAATGCAGCACGCCCCGGTAGTCGCTCAACACGATGTCGCGGGGGATGATGCCCTCGAGCAGATTGTTGAGCAGTTTCGGATCGAACGTCCGTTCGAAATAGACCGCCGGGCGGATGCTGCCCTGCATGGAAAGCATCTTCTCGAACCCGGAAGAGACCGTCTCGGAAGGAAATTCGGTGAAAGAGTTCCGCGGCAGGGATTCCAGCACGATGACCTTGCCGCCCCGGGATGCGAATTCGAAAATCCGTTCGAACATCTCTTCGGAAAGCGTCTCCGCGCCCGGAAGAATCAGCACGTCCCATCGCAAGTTGCCGTGCACGAGGTAGCCGTTCTCGACCTTGGATTCCTCGATGCCCTGCGCGTCGATGTACGAGAATTCCCATCCGTTGTCCATCAGACAATCGCTCACCCGGTCGAAAAGGCCGGAAAGCTGCTGCGCTTCGGGCGCTCCGCCCGCCACGTCGTCCCAGCTCCGGAGTCCCGAGGGCAGCGGACGGTATCGGGTCCAGAGCGTTTCGATGGGATAATACACCGCGATGCGCGAAGCCCGCACCCCGCCCGAAAGCTGCGACACCACGCGGGCGATGTAGTCGTTGAATGCCGTCCGGCCCGCCGCATCCTCGTGCTGCAACTGCAGGTAGTTGTTGAAATCGGTTACGCCGCCGATCATCTGCCGGTTCAGCGTTCCCCTGATTTCGACGGAAGGCGCCTCCTTGCCCGCATAGAAATTATAGTCCGAGATCGGGCACGACTCGGTCATCACCCGGCTGTTTCCGTTCAGTTCGGCGGCCGACGAAGCCAGACGGGACGAATAGAGGTAACGCCTCGTGAACGAAGGCATGCCGGTAAGCACGTCGATGCCCGGAATATCGAGTTCGCGATAGCAGGCCATGATGCTGCCGTAAAGCGGTGCATGAGCCATCATCGACTCCTCGACGAGCAGATGTCCGCCCGAGAGCAGTTTCTGTTCGTTGCAATAGAGGCGTATCTGACGAAAATAGTTCCGGCTCATGAAATCGGACACGATCCGGAAATAGCGGTACCGTTGTTTCTGCCCTTCCGGTCCCTTGTCGAGCATCATCGCGAGCAACACGTCCCGAAGCTCGCAGCCGTAACGCGAACGGAACTCGTCGGAAACGTTCTGTTTCCACGGATAGACGCCGTAACCCAGATTAGGGAACGGAAGCGCCATCGACGAAGGCTCGTCGGTGAAGGTCGAGGTGAACAGTTGTCCGAGCTTTTCCTTGAAAGCCCCGGCATAACGTTCGTGGGTCAGTTCGATGAAACGCCGCGTCACTTCGGGCATCAGCAGACTGGGATAGCGCGGAACGGTTCCGCCCCGGTCGGTACCCGCCTGAAACCCTTCGTAGAGCACAGACGACGACACCTGGGCGACGCACCACGGCTCGCCCGCAGGCGCCGTCCATCGCAGGCGTCCGTCGGCAACGAATGCGGACAGGTCCTCCGCACGGTCGAACGCATACCCGCCGCCGGTCATCGGCACGGCCCGCACCATCCACAGCCGTCCGGGCAACAGGGGCAAATCGACCGAGGCACCGCCCGCGACGACAGAATCGCGGAAAAGCAGTCCCTCGGCCTCCCATTCGGGATGTTCGTCGAGCACGTAGGTATCGGCCATGCCCGAAGGATAGGACCTTTCGTCGTACAGCCACAGATCGAGACCTTTATCCCGGGCGGCATGGACGAAACGGTTGAAAACGACCAGCTCCTCGTCGCTTTTGAGGTAGTCGTTCGGATTGACGTTGGTGGCCATGCCGCCGTAGCCGTTGGCGACGATCCAGTCGATCATCGAATCCTGCGCATGGGCATCCTTCGGCATACTGTGCCTGTTCACGTTCATGCGGTATTCGAGCGAAGGTTTGAGAAACTGTTCCTGGGGAGATTTCCCGTTCTGTGCCGACACGACGACGGCCGCGAGCAGGAAAGAGAGGGTGAATATTCTGAATTTCATGGTTGTTTTTCGGTCATTACGTATTTCGATTCAAAGTTTCCGACGGCGTATCGGACCGTCCCCGCTTCGGAGAAACGGAGACCGCAGCTCCGAAAGCAAAAGGACTGCAACGGATGCAGGTGCGCCGACCTGCGTGTTCCGGTCCCGGCACGACCGCATCGGACCGCGCGAGCCGGACCGCATTACGGCCGGCGGAACACGTCCCGGACGGCTTCGAGATACCCCGTCCCGTATACCGTGTCAGGTTCGATGTAGCTGCCCTCGGTCCATTCGTTCCAGCTGTTGATGTTCAGGATGCGGGGACCGTCCGGATCGGCCAGCAGACGCTCTTTGGTCTGCCGGAGCACCGTACGGAAATTCTCGGGCGTATTGTTCGAGATGGTATTGGTCACCAGATAGTTTCTGACTCCGTCGGGCGTCTTCTCGACATAGCGGGGCGAAGGGTCCCATCCCATCGTCACGTTCGGATAATAGGGCACGCCGTATTCGGTCTTCGCCTTGTCCCAGAAAGCGAAATAGTCGTCCCGGGCCTTGAAATAGTCGGTCTGCAGATCGGGCAGCGGCGTATGGTGGATCCACACATAGGACGTACCCGAATCGAAACCGAGCCGCCGGAGCAATTCCGGCGTATTTTCGGCCGCCTGCTCGCCCGGCAGCACGGGATTGCCCCATGTCACCAGATTCCAGTGCACGCCCTCCAGACCTGCGGCGACAGCCTTTTCGCGCAGACGGTCCATCGCCGCCCGGGCGGCTTCGACGGAACCGAAGTTCTCGACGAATTTCTGCACGTCGTAGACGGAAAAATAGGGTTTGCCGTCCACTTTCCAGTAGTTGGGCCGCGTGAAGTAATCGCGGACGATATGATCGCCGATCCGCTCGAACGTTTCGGGAGAGACGCGTCCGGGATACATCACCGTCTGCGGATCGCCCTGCGTATAGGGATGGATGTCGAGCCAGTCGTGGTTGGCCCACATGAGCGCGAATTTCAGCCGTTCGGTATTGGGTGCGCCGAGGAATCCTTCGTCCAGCGCCCGGTTCAGAAACGGACCGTCGTCGTAATAGTACCAGTCGAAGATGAACACATCGATGCCGTTGTCGGCCGCCGCGTCGATCTTGCGGGCCATCTCGGCGGGGTCTTTCTCGTCGGTATAGCCCCATGCGGGTACTTTGGGCTGCTCGTGTCCCTCGAACACGGGACGTGCCTCACGGACCAGTTTCCATTCGGCCCAGCCGTCGCCTTTGTTCTTGTCGTTGCGGGCGTCGTGGGTATGGTAATTCGGGAAATAGTAACAGGCCACGGTGATCCGGTCGGGATCGTCGGCAGGCCTGTCGTTCGTACAACCGGAAAGCCAGAGCGCTCCGGCGGCACAGCAGGAAAGAGCCAATGCGAGTTTCATGGTAAAGCGGGTTTTACGGTTCGGGTTAATATACCGCAAGGTATGAAAAATCCGCAGGAAAGCCAAATTTCCGACGACAGACGACACAACCGAACCGTGCGTCAGACACGCCCGTCATCCTGAGCCGCATGTTTTTCCCTGAACGGGAACCGACGGTCGAACCTTTCGGTTTCTTCGTCGGTGACATGAAAGACGGTATCTTCGAAAAAACGTCCCGAAATACCTTCCAAAGCCCCCTCTCTCAACTCCATCGCCATGAAAGCGGAGAAATTCTCACCCGAAGACGTCGTGATTCCGAAATACCGAGCATCCCTGAAACCGAACCGGCCGTAATAGTCCGGATTTCCGAACAACACCATGGCTCGAAATCCCATTCGTCCGGCTTCGCCTATCAGATACTCGATCAAGGCAGATCCGATTCCCCTGCAACGGAATTCGGACGAGACAGCCAAAGGACCGAAACAAAGTACTTCGAAACGCTTGCCGCAACCGTTCTCGACTCGCGCCCTCGAACATATGGCATGGCCCGCCATACGACCGTCCGATTCGGCCACGACATTCAACTCAGGCACGAAACACGCGGCTTCCCGCATACGATGCACGATCAAATGTTCGTTGCAACCGGGGCGATATACATCCCAGAACGCATCGCGGATCAATCGTTCGACCCGCTCGCGATCCTGTTCCCGTTCGGGTCGAACGACAAGACAATCACACATGACGACAAACAATTCGATACTTACCTACAATTCTCCGTCCGATATTTTCCCCGACGAAAACATATTACGGCCGTCCGACGAATCCCGTCCTTCTCCGAAAAGCAAGGACAGTATCCGTCGGACCGGACCGTCATAATTTTATGTCGATGAATCGTCGGACATTCGCTCCGTCTTTTACGTAGAAAGAAGCGTGCAGGAAATCGCGCGGCGACAAAGAACAGGCCCGAACCGCCGCTCCGAAACCGGGAAACACCGACTGCGGAACGCTTATTTCCTGTAAATTTCCGGGACCTCGGGACGATCTACGCCCACGGTCACGTTCACGTGCCAGTCGAGGTTGTTCGTATACAGATGCCTGAAATCGAACGGCTGCGGCGTCCAGACACGGAAGATGTTGCCTTCGGTCCAGCTGTTGCCGGCCGAGGCGTAATCGCACATGCGCATCGTGTGCCGTCCGCCCGCCTCGTCCACACAAGGCACGTCGAAGGCCATCCACAGCGCGGGCACGCCCGCATCGCTCACCTTTTGTACATCGACATACCCCTCCGCATCGCTCAGGAACTCGTAGCGGTACATCGGCGGTTCGGTCACACCGTCGCGACGCGGGATGAGCCGCGAATCGAACGCCAGCACGACCGGTCCCCGGACGATGGCCTTGTCCCCCACGCCGGAAGGTGCATCCACGGCACGGGCACGCATATCCAGCTCGATCTCGACCTTGTCGCCGCCGTTCCATTCCCGACGGATCGACGCATACGTTCCCGGAACCAGATACCCCTCGTAAGGTTTGCCGTTGATGCGGATCTTCGTATCCGCGCTCCACTCGGGAATACGGAAGCTCAGGGCGAACGTTTCACTGCGTTCGAGTCCGATCTCCGTAGAGACCAGTCCCTCCACGGGATAATCGGATTCCATCGCAATCGACAGCGGACGACCCGCAGGCGTCTGCACGGTACTGTTCATCCGGCCGTACAGATTGACGACCGCGCCCTCGCGGTCGGTCATAACGGCCCACGAAGGGGTAATCATCAACCCGCGGGGACCGTTGGCCACACAGCAGCTCATCACCACGTCGGGGAACTGCTGGTGGCTGTGCACCCGCTCGCCCATCAGGCTGGCGTAGTAGGACCACCACTCTCCCTGCGGCGCCATGGAACCGAGCAAGGCGTTGTAAAGACTCGTTTCGAGCTGATCGGCATAGCGGCTGTCGCCGGTCAGACGGAGCATCTGGTAGAGGAACTTCATCCATGTGGCCGTCACGCAGGTCTCCATGCCCTGGTACATCGGTTCGGTCTGGCGCATCTTGCCGTGGCACCATATCTCAGCCATCGAACCCGAACCGACGATCATGATCTCATCGCGGATGATCGTCTCGATCAGTTTATGGCAGGCATCGAAATAAAGTCTGTCGCCCGTGATGCGGTACATCTCGCAGAGGCCTTCGAAACACGACATCATCTCGTAGGCCTTGGGCGCCCCGCTCATTTTCCACAGCGGCGTACCGTTCAGCGCTTCCTGCACCAGACGGATGCCTGTGGGCGAAAGCCTGTTGGGCGTATCCCAGCTGCGGATGATGTGTCGGGCAAAATCGAGATAACGCTGCTCGCCCGTCTTTTCGTAGAGCAGAGCGATGGGTTCGAGCACCGAACTGGAGGCCAGTCCTTTCCATCCGATCCACCCCGTGGCGGCGATATTGACCCCGCTGTCGGGACCGGCCTCGGCGATCAGATGGTCGGCCACCTTCATGGCCGATTCGAGGGCAGCCCGGTCGCCCGTCTGGTCATAATAGCCCAGCAGACCCAGCATGACGTACTTGCGACCCCATATATCCCATTCGCCCAGATGGTTTTCGTCCTGATAGGTGCCGATGTATCCGTTGCCGTCCTGCGTGGCGATGAGTTCCTGTACGGCTCTGTCGATCACGGCACGGTTTTCGGGCGTGGGAGCGTAGGCGTACCCCATGACGGCGGCCGTGTACCACTTGCCCCAGAATTCGGAGCGGAAGCCCCAGCTGCCGTCGGGCTTGTCGCGGAACGGCTGCACGACCCGCTCGACGTCCTGTGCCATGAGCCGGTTGGCGATGCACAGATCGAGCTTGTCGCCCAGATAACCACCCATATGCGTACTCCCGTAGGGTGCCGGCACCAGTGCGTCGGCAACCCTGACGGTAGATTCGGTCTGAGGCTTATCGGCCTTTTTCGTCAGGCCGTAAGCCGTCGGAGCCGACAGGACGGCTCCCAATGCAAGCAATGCGATTTTTTTCATCGGATTAAGTCGGATTACAATCGTTAAGTTTTTTACCGGCGGCAAACCGGTACGGCAAGATAATCATTTTCGGGGACAAAACCGCACGAAGCGACCGAATCGCCCGTCGCAACGCCCCTTGCGCAACCATCGTCCGAATCCGGCCGGCCCGATACGAACGCGTCCGTATTGCCGACAAACGACAATACGGACGCATCCTATCCATTTCCTTCGACCGATCAACGAAGCTCGAAGGCGCGCTCGGCCCGAATATCGCGGGAAGAATGCCCCGCCTCGATAACGTACTCTCCGGGATCGGCTACCCAGTCTTTCTTCTCGGGATGCCAATAGGAAAAAGCCGAACGGTCGAGCTCGATCCGGATCGTCTTCCTCTCGCCCGGTTTCAGGCTCACCTTACGGAACGCCTTGAGTTCGTGGATCGGACGTTCGATCCGACTCTGTTTCGGACGCACGTAAATCTGTACCGTCTCGTCGCCTGCCCGCTCGCCGCAATTACGAACGTCGAGCGTAACCGTGCAACCGCCCCGGCCATCGGGTTCGGTCCGGAGCTTTTTATAAACGAAACGGGTATAACCGAGTCCGTATCCGAACGGGAAAAGCGGTTCGACGCCTTCCGTATCGAAATAACGATAACCGACCATCAGTCCGTCTTCGTAGTTCACATTGTCGTTGTCCTGCGTCGCCAGCCTGTAAACGGGAGAATCGTCCAGTTTTTTCGGCCAGGTGAATGTCAGGCGGCCCGAAGGATTCACGTCGCCGAACAGCACGTCGGACAAAGCCGTCCCGCCTTCCATGCCGGGGAAAAACATGTCCACGACGGCCGGCACTTCATCGAGCCAGGGCAATTCGACCGGCGAGCCGTGCATCAGCGCCACGACCGTATTCGGATTGATCGCGGCGACCTGACGGATCAGCTCGGTCTGTCCCTGCGGGAAATGCATGGAAGTCCGGTCCCGGCCTTCGCAATCGAGGTTATGGTCGGTTCCGCCGACGAACACGACGGCATCGGCATCGGCCAGCACGTCACGGTAAGGAGCGACCGCATCCGCGATGATCTTATCGTCGCTGGGCATCGCCCATTCGAGCCGGAGGGACGGATTGTCTTTGGCCCAGTAATTCATCTCGGTAGCGTTTTTCACCCCGTCGGGAGACTGGGTATAGAGAATGCGGACGCCGTAACTTTTTCCGGCCTCGAAATAGCACATGGCCGTATTGCGCTGCGGAACGCCGGCTTCGGTATTCCGAATGGCCTGAGCACCCATATCGTCCACCCACAGTTCGGCATGGTTGTCGGAAATCAGCCGAACGGTATAGTTGCCGGTCTGAGGAGCGATCAGCCGCCCTTCGATCGTCACGCTGACCTCGCCCACAGGAATCTTGTCCGGTACGGGCGATTCGTTGAACCACAGGAAATCGACGGCAGGTTCCGTCCTGACGGCCTGTTCCGCTCCGTCTCCGCGTTTTCTGTAAACGACCCGGACTCCCTGTTCGCCGCCGTCGGACCAACAGGCGGAAGGGATCGTCTCGAACCCGGAATCGCCCGTAAGCGGCAGATAGGTCAGTTCGGCCCGGCCTTCGAGCTTTTTCCTCAAACCAATCAAAGGAGTGACCTCGTACGAAGCCTGCGCACCGGAACTGCCGCCCAAACCGAGAATGCAGAAACGCTGCTCGCAATTGGGTCCGATCAGGACCACCTTTTCGGTCTTTTCAATGTCGAGCGGAAGTAAATTCTTTTCGTTTTTCAACAACACGATGCTCTCCTCCGCCGCCTGCCGGGCAATCTGCCGGAACTCCGGCGTATTGATCTGCGCTCCTTCGCGGGGATCGCGGCCGTCGAGCTGCCCCGTTTTCCAGCGGTTCCAGAGAATCCGTCCCACCATTTCGTCGAGGACCGTTTCGGGCACTCTGCCTTCGACGACGGCATCCATCAACGGTTTGCCGAAACGGATCGTTTCGAAATCGCCCCAGGGCATATCGATATCCAGACCGGCGAGAGCCGCCTTCTCCGTCGAACGGGAATGGCAGAAATCGGTCAGCACAAGGCCTTTGAATCCCCATTCGTCTTTCAGCACATCGCGCAACAGCCACCGGTTGTCGCTGCACAGCTCGCCATTGAGTCCGTTCGCGGCGGTCATGCAGGCCCACGGTTCGCTTTCACGCACGGCGATCTCGAAACCCCGCAAATAAATCTCGCGCAAAGTACGTTCATCGACGTTGCTCATGTACCAGTTTCGGTTCAGATCGCGGCCATTGACGGCGAAATGCTTGATACAGGCGGACGTACCGGCCTGCTGCATACCCCGGACCTGCGCAGCCGCGAGTTTGCCGCTCAGCAGCGGATCTTCGCTCAGGTATTCGAAAAACCGGCCGCCCAACGGATCGCGGTTGATATTGAATGCCGGACCGAAAATCATCGTCACGCCGTGTGCACGGCTCTCGTTTCCGATCACCCGACCGGACTGCTCAATCAGTTCGGGATTCCATGTCGCGGCCAGTCCGATCCCCGACGGGAACACGGTTACATCACCTACCCGCGCACCCCGCGGACCGTCGGCGGCATACATATCGGGAATCCCGAGCCGAGGTACGCCGGGCAGCACCACTTCGCCGAATTTCTCTCCGCCGAAACACATGCGGACCTTTTCCTCAAGCGTCATCCGTGCGATCGCATCGGCGATCCTTTCCTCGACGGACAACGAACTGTCGGCCGTCTTATTCTGTTGAGCAGATACCGTACCGGCGAGCAGCAGGCACAGCAGACCGACTCCAAATCTTTTTTTCATGCGGTTATCTTTGTCAGGTTGAAAATAAGGACAAAGATAAAAAAAACGATATCAATAACGTATCTTCCGTCGATGGGACTTGTCGTATTCGATACGATGCCGGTCGAGCATGTCGAAATCCTCCTGCTCGAGTCCGGAATTGTAGAATTCGACGGCCCGGTTATGGTCGTTCAGATACATCCGGCGGAGACGGGGCGTGAACCCGGTGCTCGTGAAGGCCTGCGTCGAGTCTATGCACCGTCCTTCGAGAAAGGCCATATCGGCCACGTTATGGAAGACCGCACCGGTCGTCGAAGGGGCGAGACGGTTGGCCACGGCCGTGGCATACTTGCCAGGGAAGCGCTCGCGATAGCGGTCGGAGAACCACGCGAAACAAGCCACGTGCAACTGGTAATAGGTCGGTGTAGGCGAAGCGTGCAGGAAACGGCAGCGGTCGTCGTCCATCAGGTCCTCGCCGTGGTCGGCGCAATAGAACAGGGCCGAAGTGGCATCGGTGCCCTCGAGCAGCGCGATCACCCGGTCCAGCACCCAATCGGTATAATAGACGCTGTTGTCGTAGGCATTGCGGACCGTTTCGCGGTTTTCGCGGCTGACGGCGGGAGCCAGATCGGGCGTAAAACGGGCGAACTCGCGGGGATAGCGCTTGGTATAGTCCATATGCGAACCGTACATGTGCAACACGACGAACAGGTTGCTGTCGGTCGAGGCGACGGCCCGCTCCAGAATCGGAAGCATATCGCCGTCGGGCCGGTTGTCGGTATAAAGCTCGCCCTCCCGGGGACTGATGTCCTCGCGCGTGTCGGCTTCGAACGAAAAATAGTCGATCAGGGAGCGGTTGGGCACCTGATTGGAAATGAACAGCGTCTCGAATCCGGCCTCCTTGAAAGCGGTGATAATGCTTTTCTGCGAATAGATATCGTCGTAATTCTCGGCCGACACGGACGAGAGCAGCACCGGCACGCTCTTGTGCGTGGCATTGCACTGCGTGAGCACATCGGGATAGGCGACGACGCCGTCCCTGCGCTCCAACAGAGGCGTCGTGGGACGGTCGTATCCGAACAGGCTCCACGAGGCCGCCCGGGAAGCCTCGCCGACGACGAGGACATAAATTTCGCGGCCTCCGGTACTGTCGCTGCGCACGGCATCGAAACGAAAGTCGCGCGAGGTCTCGGGATAGGCATTGCTGCGTTCCCAACGCTGGAGCGTCAGCCGGATGTTGTAGATCACATCGACCGGAAAGACATGGTATTTGATTCCGAATCCCGGATGGTGCCATGCCGAAACGCCCGCGAAAACGCACCCCAGCAGAAACGCGCCGGAGGCCGCGACGAGTACCCGACGCCGGAAAGCGGCACCGAGCCGGTCCCTGATGCACAAGGAGCGGATCCCCAGCACGATCAGCGGCAGATAGACCGCACAGACGAAAACGATGGAAGGCCAGATGCTGCCCAGCAGTTCGCCCGCTTCCGAAGCGTTGGTCGTAAACAGGTTGGTGAACATATCCACCGCGATGATCGAGCCGCCGAACAGATACAGAAGAACGATCTGAAAGGCACCCAGCACCATCAACGGCAACGAACAGAGAATCGGTATGCCCGGACGCCGGAACGCCACGGCGAACGCCGCATAGATGCCTCCTGGCAACAGCAGCGAACAAAGCACCGTACTCCACGAATAGGGTTCCGTACAAGCCAGAAATATATTGGGCAGCAACATGACGAGCACGTAAACCGCCGCGATGAGGCGCTGCCGTCCTTCTCTTTTTTTCGATCCGTCCGATATCATGTACAATCCTTTCTCTGTCTTCTTTACCCTCGCCCCTTACGCAAATTCTCTAAAAGGCCTCGTTGATCCCGAACATGAAACCGCCCTGCCCTTTTTTCCCGAATCCGTAATCGAGGCGGACATTCATACGTTTCTTGAATTCCCAGCGATAACCGAAGCCGAAGTTGGGCAAAGTATGATCCCATCGGAAACGGTCCAGATCGGGGAACACGTTGCCGGCCCCCGCCCAGACCACCACGCCGCTGCGGCCGTAGATCTTCTGCCGGAGTTCGACCTGCGCCTCGATCATATGCTTGTCCCGGTAGCGTCCTTCGTAATAGCCTCTCATCCGGTACGATCCGCCCATGAGCGCGAGCATCGTCCAGGGCGTATCGCCGTAATTGAACATCGCATGCAAGTCGTAAGCCAGAACGCCGCCTTTCCATATCTTATGGTAGGCATTGCCCTGAAATTCCGTCCTCGAGAACGCCCCCTTATTGCCGAAAAAACCGGGGAAGAAACGCTGTTCGAGTTTGACGTAGACTCCCCGGAACGCATTGGTAATCACATCGCGCGAATCGTACATCAGAAAAGCGCCCGCACCGGTGTTGAAATAGAGTGTGTTCTGCCCGCCGAGGTAATCGATATTGCTGAAATCCTTACCCTGTATGTAATTGAAGCTGCCGTTCACGCCCAGATACAGATCGGTGGCCACACGGAACATGAAATCGACCTTCACCTGATTCTGCAGCCGTTTATATGTCTCTGCCTGAGCATAGGTGGCGTTATCGTATCCGATACCCCAGAATGCGCTGGGAAACGAAAAGAAATAGGCATTGAAGTCGAGCCGGTATTTGCCTCCGGAGAACAGCGTGTTGCCGCGAACACCCAGCAGATAGAAACCCGTCGTGGTCACGTCGCCGAAAAGCGAAACGTTGGAAGGCGGAATGCTCAGATCGTTCTTATCGACCCGATAGAGTCCTGCCGCTACGATCCCGAGACCCAGTTTGATGTCGCTGGAATAGTGAGGACCTCCGATGATGCTGAAATCGAAATTCTTGACGGTCGTCTTATCCTCGTTGGCTCCTTCGAAATATCGATAGAAACGCCGGAAAAAGTTATTACGCCGCACCACCGTGTCGCCCGATTTGGTAATCCGCGTCACGTACAGATGCTTGACGGTCGTATCGCCCGAAGGCCGGACGATGGTATCGGAAGAGAAACCGATCGTGGAATCCGCCTCGGCCCGTACCGTCGTCGCATCGGCCCCCGCACGGGCCGCAAGTTCTCCGGAGCATGTCACCATCCCCGCGAACGAACACGCCCATACGAACCGTCCTATCGCATGCCCTATGTCTTTCATATTTTCCGCTTTCGGACAGAAACCGCTCCCGCCCGCTTATTTATTGGTTAGAACGGGGCAAATGTAACGATTAAATCGATTCCGTCCGACCGTCGTCATTTGTATTTGTCGATCACGCGCCAGAACTCGTCGATCTGCTGCGGGGTCATCTCGCCTTTGCTGAGAAATTCGATACGGCCCTCTTTGGTGACGAACATGAGCACGAACTTGTCGTTGCAGTCGCCCAGTCCCCACGCTTTGCTCACCAGATTGTCGGGGTCGGTGTAGATGGCCGCGCCGGTCTGTTTCACTTTCTTGCGCACCATGGCCCGCACAATGCTGTTGGGCAGCAGCGGTGCGTCCTTGAGGTTCACGATGCCGAACCCGTAGATGTTATCGCTGTTGATCTGGTTCTTCTCGAGATTTTCGCGAAACTCCTTGTTCTGGTTGGCATGATCGGGATCGACGTAGAAAATCAGCAGGTGCTTTTTGCCGAACTGCGGCATTTCGGCCTGCTCGTTATTGGCGTCGAATATTTTGACGGCCGATACTTTTTTATTTTCCGGTTGCGCGTATGCTCCGGCACAGCCGCATGCCATGACGAGCGTCAAGGCGATCCATCCCATTTTCTTCATAACTGCATCCGTTTGATCCGGTGAGGCAAATATAAACAGGAAAACTGAAAAAACCGAAATAGTTTTCGGGTTTTTACGACGGTATTTCTATCCTGCAATACGGAATATGAAGATCCGTACCGTGACGACGCGATCAAGTTTCGGGCCATACGAACAAAAAAGGCCCGAAACGTCGCGCTTTTCTCAACAAACCTTCACGACGGGAATTCCCAGCAGGAAAGCCAGTTTCTCGATTTTTCCGCCCAGATGGCCCGTACCGATGGCGCAATGGTGCGAGGGACCCGCCTTGGCCCATGCGTCCATGAAGGCACGCGCTCCGACGGGGAACCGGTAACGGCTGTTCGTATTGCCGATACGCAATGTCCGTCCCGGCACCGACTCGCCCTCGGCCATCAGCAGGAACACTCCCTGTGCACCCTCCACGACGGAAAGCAACGTAACCGGTCCGTGTTTGACGCTCATCTGGATCGAAAGTCCCTTGCCCGGTTTGCCGTGATAGACGGGCAGCGGCACGAGCCCCACACGTCCTTCGGCAATGGCGAAATGGGCCGGGCCGTCGTGGCCCCAAAGCACGACATCGTCGTCGAAATCCATCGCATAAGGTTCGGAGAACGAACCGCCCGCCCCGAACTCGGCCATGATCTTCATGGCATGGGCATTCTTGACCTCGCACTCTCCGGCCACCGGAATGCCGCGTCCGGTAAGCAGCGTGTTGCCGGCGATGACCGAAGTGACGATATTCTCGTAGTCGTTGCCCGAAGCACCTTCATAATAATAGGCCATCGAACCCAGCCGGTGCGAGGCCACCAATCGGTCGAGAGCGACGGACGTACGGGCGGCCCGCTCGATCTCTGCCTGCTCGCAATCGCCGGCCACATCGAACGTGGCACGGAATTCGGCGATTTTGGCCTCGATGTCCTGCTGCGTCACGGCATCGCGCAACTCTTTGAGTTCGCACATCTCGAGCAGATCGAAATGGGTTCCGAATACGCCGGACATTTTCGTCAGGTCCGTGTACACGTCCAACATGCCGCAATAATAATGTCCCAGCACTCCCATCCGGTTACGGTGCAGAGCCGAGGCCACCCGGGCCGCTTCGATCCACTCGCCGATCCGTTTCCATGCCTCCGGCTCGTCCAGATAACCCGTCACGATGTCGTAGCGCAGGCCCAAACGGTTGAACACGCAGGCCACCTCGGGCACCGAGCAGGCCTGACAATGGGCCAGCCATTCGCCCGTCATGCGTCCCCGGTCCTCCATCGCATCGAGCGCGTCGTAGTCGATGGCGGCCGTAGGCTGCAGATTGAGCACCACGACCGGTTTGCCAAGCCGCTGTACGACGGGCAGCACCGTCGAAGAAAGCGCATAGGTCGATATATAAAGGAAGATCAACTCCACGCCTTTCTCTTCGAACAGACGGGCCGCCCCCTCGGCTTTGGAGGGTTCGTCCACCATCCCTGCATCGACCACTTCGACGCTGGGACGTTCCATTCCTTCGGCGATGCGTCGCCGGTACCCGTCGAGCCGGGCGAGCAGACCGTCGAACTGTCCCCAATAGGTGTCGAGTCCGACACCGAACAGACCTATCCTGAGTTTTTCCATATCCATAGCGTATTTCGATTTCATTCCGCATCCGAACGACCCGTCTCCGAGGCCGGGATCCGTTCCTGACACTTTCCCAAAGGTACGATGTTTCGGCGAAATACGAAAACATCTCGCAGCAAAACCTTCTCCATGCCCAATCGGCACGCTTTTGTCTTCGTCGTGCGGACAGAACCGGACGCCGACGTTCCCCCGGACCTCGGACGGATGCACTCCGAACAGAAACGAACTACTGACAATCAACCGATTAAACGGAATGCTTCATTTTCGATTCCCCTTCCTCCCCCCAATGTCGAAAATTTGGTGCGCAATTTGCTTATCATAAGCCAACAAACGTCAAACCTTAATTTTAAACACAGCATGACAACAAGAAAAGAACGACAGTATGCTTTCCGCCCCATGAACTGAAAAACGTACGGAACGTTTCGGTTCGCACCCCGGAACC